>NZ_JBHYYB010000024.1:0-63449 GCF_042752535.1 Kitasatospora sp. NPDC059327
CGGTCGCGCAGCCGAGCACGGTGTCGACCACGGCGTCCGGGCCCCGCTCCGGCCGGGTGTACCAGCGCTCGGACTCCCGGACGCGGCCGTCGGTGCCGTGTTGTTCGGTGGGTGTGCCCCGCAGGGTGGTGCTCATGTGCGGCCGCGGCCCGGTGCGGGGCGGATGTGTTCGGCGTGTGAACGGTGGAGGGTCATGGCGGCCTGCCTCCGAGTGGTCCGGGTGGTGGTGTGCGGTGCCGCCGCCCGGGCGACTCGGCGGAGCGCCCCGGATCCTCGGCGCGGTGGCAGGACCTCGGACGGCCCGACCCGGGGCGCGGAATCCGATGATCGGCGAGCGAGGCAGCCGAGGCAAGGCCTGAAATGCTGATAGGCGGGATCACGAAATCGTATGGGTGGCAGGCTGTGCCAGCGTCCTCCCCCGCCGATCGGCGAGCCCGTGACTCGACCGCGAGATTGCCATTCCTTGGCCGGTTGCTCCAAGCCGATCCGACAGCGACTGGCGGCGATGTCGGCGATGTCGGCGCGATGGCCACCGGGTTCGCGACGACGCGATCGCGCCCGGCTCGCGGACGACGTGACCGACAGGCCCGTACAACGCAGCCCGCCGCCGTCCCCGCGACCTTCGCACAGGCCAGCCCCCGCAGCAGGGGACTCTGTGACCACAGGCACGTCCAGCCCACAGTCGAGCGGCTAATCCTTCCGCCGTACGATGAACAGGGCGCTGGACCGCGCGCCAGGCGTATCGATTGTCCGAGGCGCTCGCTAGAGTGACGGGCCGGTCTGCTGAAGAGGAGTGTGAGGTGCGTGGCTGCCACGGCTGACCACCTCAAGGCACTCCTCAACGCCCACGCCGCCGGCGACGAGGACCGCTTCTACAGCATTGCCCTCCAGGTGGCCGCGAAGTCCGCGCGCCAGTCCGGTGCTACGCCGTGATCGTTGCGATCGACGACTTCGACCCTGTGGAGATCGGACTGCCGAGATCCAAGAGCTTCTCCTTCCGTTGGGAGTTCGTGTTCACCCGCTCGCTGCACCGGAGCCCGGACCGGGCTGCTCGGCGGCGGAACCTGAACCAGGTCGGTCGGCCGGTCGACGCCGGCATTCTCACGGCCGCGGCCACGACCGGTCTCGGCACGATCGACGCGCGGAACCTGCCCGAGGCCCACCGTGTCCTGGAATCCGGCAGGGCGATCGGCAAGATCACCCCGACCGGTTTCCCGACCGCGCAGGAGTTGCATGTCTTCGAGGAGCGTCGGCACGCCGCCGGCCGCGGATCCGGGCAGCTTCCGCTCCCGGGTCCCGACCTGCGGATCTACGTGTCGGACGCGCTCTGGGCGCGGCTCAGGACCCAGACGCCGTAGGCCTCGTTCGCGGGGTGCAGCTGGTAGGTGCCTGCCCGCAGGTCGACGTGGAGTCCGGCGGCCGCGAGATCCGCCTCGAACTCGGCCGCGGTGTAGGCGTGGGCGTGGGGCGGCCGGTCGTGGAGGTGGAAGCCGACCAGGATCCGGCCGTTCTCGCCGAGCACGGCGCGCATCGTGCGCAGGGCTTCGCGTTCGGTGCCCTCGGCCAGGTAGATCATGACGTTGCCGACGCAGACGACCAGGTCGAACGGGCCGTCGTCGGGGCCGAGACCGAGGATGTCGCGTTCCTCGATCGGCAGTCCGGGGTAGGTCTCCCGGGCCTGTCGCACCAGTGCTCCGTCGGGCTCGATCGCGACGACGTCGTGCCCGCGCCGCAGAAGTGCCGCAGTGACCCGGCCCATGCCGGCGCCGGCGTCGAGCACCCGGGCGCCACGCGGCAGGAGCGTGTCGGCGAGTCGGGCTTCACCGTCGATGTCCTCGCCGGCGCAGACGAGATCGGCGAACCGCTTGCCGAAGCTCTCGCTGTTGCCCGCCTCCTGCCAGCGGGTCCGCCGCGTCGCCGTCGGTATGGTGTCCCCGTGTGCCGGCGTGGTCCCGTTCATGCTCCGCATCCTAGACCGGCGACGCCGGTGTCGGTCGTGGCCGCCGGAGCGACGGCCCGCAGGCCCGCGGGCCGAGTCGCGGAGATCGGTCGCGGTCGACGTGCCGCACGAGCTCGGCCGGCGAACCACTGAAGCGCCCCGGATCACCGAGGATCGCGCCGCGGTGCCCGCTCGGACCGCGCAGGGCCTCGCCGCCGCTGGGGGCGAGTGGTGCTCGGCATTCGCCGATCACGAACCGCCCGCCCGCGGCCGCGTGTGCCAGGGATCCCGAGGCCGCGGCCGTCCGGGCCGCCAGCGCCACCGTGGGGGACAACTCCTCGGCCCCTCGGGTACGGTGTCGGACGCAGCCGGGTCCGGGCCGCCCACAGCATCGGCGGAACCAGCCGCGGCCGATCGTCTTCACCGCCGTCCGGGGACGCGCCGGCAGCGCGTTCACCAGCGGAACTCCACGCCTGTGCGGCAGCATCTGCCCACCCCCGTCCTCCGGAGTCCTCCGCATGTCCCAGCACCGTCCCACCGCTGTGCTCCGCGACTTCTTCTGCGAGCACACCCCCAGTAAGAGCCGCGTCCTGGCCCTCGTCGGCCACCAGGACGGACCGGACTCGCTCCAGGCCGTCCTCACCTGCCGCGAGCCCGAACTCGCCCACTACGCCGCCGAACTGCTCCGCGCTCTGCGTTCGGGCTCCGACGCCCCGTCGTAGGAACACGTCGAGGAGCTGTGCGGACGGCTCCCCGATGCGCCGGCGGCCTCCCTGCGGCAGGCGGTGTCCCACGCGCGCACCGGAACCTGGCCGGCCGCCGTGGGATCGCTCCTTGACTGGCCCGAACACTCGGACGGCTCCGGCGGCAGGAAGCCCGTCGACGACCGGGAAGTCGACTTGGACGGCGCGGAGGGACGAGAGCGGCGGCCGGGCCACGCGGACACCTCACCACGCCCGGCTGCGTGATCTCACCGGCCCGGTCGTGCGCCTGGCCGTGCTGAGGGCGCCATGATGGCGCGGTGCGCCTGCTGGAACTGCCCCATCGCTTGGTCGGCGACGTTCTGATGCCGAGGGTCGGTGTCCCGCAGGGTCGCAAGGTGCGCCAGCCCTGAGAGACATTGCAGCGCCTGGTGAGCGTCGATGACCGCATCGGCGAGCGGGGTCGGGTGTGACTTGGGAAGTGCCGACCAAATCCCTCTCCACATACGCCTTGTAGCCGGCGAAGGCGTTGACCGTGAGCTCCTCCTTCCGCGCCGCCAGCCACTCCCGCAGATAGTCCGCCACGGTGGCACGACGCTCCTCGTACGCCCCGCTCAGCTCACCCTCCAGCACCGCCGCCAACTCCTGCACGGCCTCCGCCTCGGTCCCGAAACCGCCCCGACGCCGGGTACGACGCCGACCGCCCTCCGGCGCCAGATCGACGCAGTACGTCCACGACCCGTGCCCCTCCTCCTCCAACAACCGCACACACCACACACCCAACTGCCGCCCGCCCACGTCCCGGCACCCACACCGCCGATACACCCTGCCCCGCTGCGCACGCTGCCCCATGTGCTTCTCCTTCTTGAACGCGGTGACCTGGTCCACGGCTCGCCGTTCGGCCGGGCGTGGCGGCAGAGCGGGCGGGACGGTGCGCGAGGCACGTCAGAACCACATGGCGACGACACGCTCAAGACGACACACCGCCCGGAAGATCACTGCCCGCAACCGGTGGGTAGGCGACCATGATCCGCCCGCAGGAGCCGACTCCGTGGGCCGGCCGACGGTATCGACGCAGGGGTAGTCGGGCAGGCGCGACGCCGTTCGCTGAAGGGCCGACAGGTCTCGGTCACCGGCAGTAGCCGTGGCGGGGCGCTCGGCCTGGGGACCACATTGGGACCACACCTGATGAGCGCCCATGGGCGCCGGTGTTCCGAAACGGACACTTCTGCACGAAGTAAACGCTGAGCAACCGTCAGCTCTCTGTGCCAGCGATTCCGTCAAGAAGTCCCAACTCACTTGTACCCCAGGATATTTGATCAACGGAAAAGCCGAGGCCGCGAGGCCTCGACTGCCGGCAATAGTTGAACCCCTTGACTGGGGTTCAAGGGGTCTTCGGCGAGGGGTTGGTGTCCGGTCGGCCCGGCTGTTCATGGTTTCTCGGTCCCGCGATTGGGTGGTTCCGTGGCATCCGGGGTCGGTGAACGGCATTCGGCAGGTTGTCGGGATCGGCTCGCCGCAGGTGGGGGTGCGGCCCGACCTTGTGCGGGAATCGTAGATGGTCGTGCGGATCCGGAGGGTGCTGTCGGAGCGGTGTGCGTGATGGGTCGCCCTGAATGCCGGGAGAATGCCGGACTTCTGAGGGGTCAGTGCTTCGGGACGAGGACGTTCTCGCCGCGGCGGCCGGCTTCGAAGTCGTCGATGTTGCGGACGGTGGCGTCGATGATCTGGCCGACGGCGGTGCGGGTGAAGTAAGCCTGGTGGGAGGTGATCAGGACCTGGGGGAAGGTGACGAGGCGGGCGAGGGTGTCGTCGCTGATGCCCTCGACCGAGCGGTCGTAGAAGAAGACGCCGGTCTCCTCCTCGTAGACGTCCAGGCCGACGCCGGAGAGTCGGCCGGCGCGCAGGGTCTCGACCAGGGCGGTGGTGTCGACGAGGCCGCCGCGGCTGGAGTTGATCAGGATCGCGTCGTCCTTCATCAGGGCCAGTGCGGCGCGGTCGATCACGTGGTGGGTGCTGGGGAGCAGGGGCACGTGCAGGCTGATCAGGTCGGAGCGGGCGAGTAGTTCGGCGCGGTCGACGTAGGTCATGCCCAGCTCGACGCAGGCCGGGTTCTCGGCGATGTCCCAGCCGAGGAGTTCGGTGCCGAAGCCGTGGGCGATCCGGGCGAAGCACTCGCCGATCTTGCCGGTGCCGAGGACCCCGACCGTCATCCCGTGGATGTCGCGTCCCAGCAGGCCGTCGAGGCGGAAGTCGAACTCCCGGCTGCGGTTGGTGGCCCGGGTGAGCCGACGGTTCACGGCCAGCGCGAGGGCCCAAGCGTGTTCGGCGACCGCATACAAGGCAGTATCGCGTAGTCGTCGCCCGGGAGGGCGGGAGATTCCTGCGAGGAGCGTTGACTCTCCCGCCGCGGGCTTGGGCAGGGTGTTTTCGGTGAGACGGCGGTACGGTGCCGGGCATGACTGAGCAGTGGAGTTCGGCGATGTCGTTCTCTCGCGTCTCCCCTCACAATTCGGACGGGTCGTTCGCGGAAGTCGCTGATGGCTGCGAGTGCATCGAGCCGAAGTCGGCAATGAGAGCCCACCAAGGCTGATCACGACGACTGGGCGAATAGTCCGGGTGCACCGCTGGCTGGTGTTGCAAGTTCTCCAGGGCCGATCACGACCGCACAGAGCTCACCGGGCAGGGCGGCGGGCCGATGTTGCAAGCCCTCCAGGGCTAGTCACGACCGTCGCCGCGCTGGACCTTCCGGCGGACTGCTGGGCTTTGCGAGCCCTCTGGGGCTGATCGCGACGCCGTGGCAGAGGGCGATGGTGGTGAGGGCGCTGCGCTGCAAGCCCTCCAAGGCCGATTACGCCTCGAAGCCCAGCCCGGTGACCAACTGCGGGTGCCGTTGCAAGCCTTCCAGGGCTGACCATGACCCGGAGCACCAGTGGTAGGTGGTGCGTATGGTGCGGGGGGCGCCCCCTCCAGGGCTGATCACGACGGCCCGTGGGGCCGCGGCCGTGCCGGTGAGGTACGAGTTGCAAGCCTCCAGGGCTGACCACGACAGGAGGAACCCGCCGGAGGCTGGCCGTACCGGCTGGTGTTGCAAGCCCTTCAGGCCTGATCCCGACGGCCGAGCAGACTGCGGCCACCGCCCTCCCGGCGTCGTGGCGAACCCCTCCAGCGCTGATCACGACCGCGCGGGTTACTCGACGGTTACCTCCTGAGCCTGCCGTTGCAAGCCGTCCTGGGCTGATCGCGACTCCACCGTGCATCCATCCGGAGGTCGGCCAGGTCTCGTTGCAAGCCCTCCAGAGCTGATCACGACTATCAGGGACCTTTCCCGTGGCTCCCAAGGGGTCACGTTGCAAGCCCTCGAGGACTGATTACGATCCGATTCTTGGCACCCCATCATCCACCGCACGGCGTCGCGAGCCCTCCAGGGCTGATTACGACGGCCAAGGAGGCCATGCCGAATCTGGACGGCCTCTTGTTGCGAGCCCTCCAGGGCTGATTACGACACGCACAGGGCGGGCCCGGAGGAGACACCGCAGACTGTTGCGAGCCCTCCAGGGCTGATTACGACGGGAGGGCAAACCTGCCGAGGCCACCACGGACCCCGTTGTGAGCCCTCCAGGGCTGATTACGACCCGGGTGACGTGCCGGCAGTGGCTGCCTGCGGTGCGGTTGCGAGCCCTCCAGGTGTCGGCAACGGGTGAAACGAGGACCACGAACGGCGGATCAAAAGCGGGCCGCTCTGCGATCTCTTGATCATCCTGGCTTCAATGCTTGGAGGTCAGGAGGAAGAGAGGGTGATCCGTGTGGAGGACTGGGCCGAGATCCGCCGGTTGCACCGGGCGGAGGGACTGTCGGCAAGGGCCGTTGCGCGGCAGCTGGGGATCTCTCGTGGCACGGTCTCGCGGGCGCTGGCCTCGGACCGGCCGCCGAAGTACCAGCGGCCGTTGAAGGGCTCGGCGGTCGACGCGGTGGAACCGGCGATCCGTGAGCTTCTGAAGCAGACACCGACGATGCCGGTCACCGTGATCGCGGAGCGGATCGGCTGGGAGCGCGGGCTGACGATCCTGCGCGAACGGGTCCGCGAGCTGCGGCCGGCCTACCTGCCGGTCGACCCGGTCTCCAGGACCGTCTACCAACCCGGTGAGCTCGCGCAGTGCGACCTGTGGTTCCCGCCCGTGGACATCCCGCTCGGCTACGGGCAGTGCGGGCGCCCACCGGTCCTGGTCATCGTCTCCGGGTATTCGCGGGTGATCACCGCCCGGATGCTGCCCTCCCGGCAGAGCGGCGACCTCATCGACGGCCACTGGCGCCTGCTCGCCGACGGCTGGCACGCGGTCCCCAAAACGCTGGTCTGGGACAACGAACCCGGCGTCGGCAGAGGCAGGCTGACCAGCGAGTTCGCCGCGTTCGCCGGACTGCTCGCGGTCAAGGTCCACCTCTGCCGGCCCCGCGATCCCGAGGCGAAGGGCCTGGTCGAGCGCGCGAACGGCTACCTGGAGACCAGTTTCCTGCCCGGTCGCACCTTCACCGGCCCGGACGACTTCAACAACCAGCTCGGCGCCTGGCTGCAGATCGCCAACCGCAGGCAGCACCGCTCCATCGACGCCCGCCCGGTGGACCGCTGGGAGGCCGACCGCGCCGCGATGCTCACCGTCCCGCCGGTCGACCCGCCCACCTGGTGGCGCTTCGCCACCCGCATCGGCCGCGACCACTACATCCGCGTCGACACCTGCGACTACTCCGTCCACCCCCGCGCGATCGGCCACCGCGTCCTCGTCCGTGCCGACAACGAGGAGATCACCGCCACCCGCGGCAACGACATCGTCGCCCGACACCCCCGCTGCTGGGCCAGGCACCAGACCCTCACCGATCCCGACCACGCCGCCGCGGCCGACGTCCTGCGCGGCGAGGTCATCCACCAGCAGGCCGCCCGCGCGCACGCCGCCCGGGCCGCACTCCTGGCACCGGACAGCCTCGGCATCGAGGTCGAACAACGCGAACTCCGCTCCTACGACCGCATGTTCACCCTCATCGAAGGCGGAGCCGGCAAGGAGGACACCCAATGACCCGCACCACGACCACCACTGCCAAGCAGGACGGCCAGGCAGCCCGAACGGGCCGGCAGACCGCCGCGGACCTGGCCTTCCTCGCCCGCGCGATGAAGGCCCCCGCGCTGCTGGACGCCGCCGAGCGCCTGGCGGAGCGCGCCCGCACCGAGTCCTGGACCCACACCGAGTACCTGGTCGCCTGCCTGCAACGCGAGGTCTCCGCCCGCGACAGCCACGGCGGTGAGGGCCGCATCCGCGCCGCCCGCTTCCCCGCCGTCAAGACCATCGAAGAGCTCGACCTCGCCCATCTGCGGGGCATGACGTGCCAACAACTCGGACACCTGGGAACATTGGACTTCATAGCGGCCAAGGAGAACGCCGTCTTCCTGGGGCCGCCGGGCACCGGCAAGACCCACCTCGCCACCGGCCTCGCGGTCCGCGCCTGCCAGGCCGGCCACCGCGTCGCCTTCGCCACCGCCGCCCAGTGGGTCGACCGCCTCGCCGCCGCCCACCAGGCCGGCCGGCTGCAAGACGAACTGGTCAAGCTCGGCCGCTACCCACTGATCGTGATCGACGAGGTGGGCTACATCCCCTTCGAGTCCGAGGCAGCGAACCTGTTCTTCCAGCTGATCTCGAACCGCTACGAGAGGGCCAGCGTGATCGTCACCTCGAACAAGCCCTTCGGCCGCTGGGGAGAGACCTTCGGCGACGAGACCGTCGCAGCCGCCATGATCGACCGACTCGTCCACCACGCCGAGGTCCACTCCCTCAAAGGCGAGTCCTACCGCATGCGCGGCCGCACCCCGACCACCAACAACGACTGAACACGACCGCACAATGGCCCACGATTGAACCGATCAGACCGGCCCGATTTCAGCCGTTGCCGACATCCAGGCCTGATTACGACGGCGCTGGCGGACGCCGGCGGTGGCGAGGACGTGGTGTTGCGAGCCCTCCAGGGCTGATTACGACATGGCCTACCTGGAACTCATCAAGCGCTCCATGCAGTTGCGAGCCCTCCAGGGCTGATTACGACCCAAGATCAAGCACCGCACCGTCGCCCCCGGCATCACGTTGCGAGCCCTCCAGAGCTGATTACGACCGGCCTCGCTGAAGTCCGGCGACGTCGGCCCGACGGGTTGCGAGCCCTCCAGGGCTGATCACGACGGCCGTCACCAACCGGCGGGCGGGGTGGAGGAGCATGTTGCGAGCCCTCCAGGGCTGATTACGACTCGCGCGGCGGACGGTGCCGCGTACGGTGCTCTCGGGTTGCGAGCCCTCCAGGGCTGATTACGACGCGTCCGGCCCCTGCCGCTTCCCCTGCTCTACCAGCGTTGCGAGCCCTCCAGGGCTGATTACGACCCGAGAGTAAAGCACCAGGTCGCCCGGTGTGGTGAGTGGCTGGGCGGTGGCCGTTCTGCAGCGACCGGGCGGTAGTGCATCGTCGCAGGTCAGGACGTTTTCTGGTGGCCTTGTCTGTGGTAGCAGGCTGTACGTGGTCTCGGCCTGGTGTTGCGGAGCGTTGGCGCAGCTCCGTGGCCCATGCTGACCGATCCGCAATGACGGCGACGAATCTCAAGCTTCTAGCACATATAGACAAGTATCAGTGCAAATAGTGAATAACCTAATAACTTCCATCCGAAGCTAACTACGCTGTCTAAGTGCTGAGTTGAGGTGGCACAGTGATCATTTTGAGCTCCTGGAGGGTGCGGTGCGGGTGAGGGTGGATGTGACGCCGGATACGCCGACCATGCGATGGGAGGACTTGCACGGGGCGGCGCGTGGAGTGGTCTATCGGCTGCTGAGCGGTCAGGACGAGTCGTTGGCACAGGCGTTGCACGACGGTGGGTGGCAGGGGAAGTCGTTGAAGCCGGTGGGGGTGGCGGGGCCGCTGTTCGTCGGAGCGCCGCACCGCAAGGGCGTCTACACCACGTCGGGTGAGGGGTCGGTGTGGTTCGGGTCGCCGGTCCCAGAAATCGCCTCGGTGCTGGTGCGCGCTCTGGCCTCGTGCGAGGAACTGGTATGGGGTGCGACGCGGTTGAGGGTGCGCGGGCTGGCGATGGACATGGACACCGCGCTGCCGGCGGGGGAGCGGCTGGTGGAGCTGGAGACGGTGACGCCGGTGGTGCTGAAGCACGAGAGCCGGAACCTGCTGCCGGGCGACGAGCACTACCTGGACCGGTTGCAGCACAACCTGGCGCATAAGGCGGACCTGCTGGGCCTGCCGGCGCCGCGGGGTGTGCGGGTGCTGGAGGCGGGTCCGCGGCGGCGGTTCACGGTGCGTGGGGCGCCGCGGATCGGGGCGCGGGTGCGGGTTTCGATGGAGGCCGACGGGCGGTTCGCGAACGCGGTCCGTGCGTGGGGGCTGGGACTGGACACGATCCAGGGGTTCGGATGGGTGAGGTGAGCGCGCTCGCCGCGACGGGCCATCCGCTCCAGCGGGCCGGGGCCTGGGCGGTGACCGTCCTCGCCGATCGCGCTGATCCGGGACGGGTGAGCGAGGCTGACCTGGAGGCGCGGCGCCGCACCCCCCGCGGGTCAGATGCCGAGGTCGACGGTGTCCAGCGGACGTAGAGCTTGCGGTCCATGAGGTGGACGTCGGACCAGTGCAGGGCGAGGATCGGGCGTGGCGGCAGAGCGTGAGGGGCGGTGCGCGACGAACGTCAGAACCACACGGCGAAGACACGCTCAAGACGACACACCGCCCGGAAGATCACTATCCGCAACGGGTGGGTAGGCGACCGTGATCCGCTCGCAGGAGCCGGCTCCGTGGGTTGGCGGACGGCATCGACGCAGGCACAGTCGAGCAGGTGCGACGCTGCTTGCTGAAGGGCCGACAGGTCTCGGTCACGGGCAGTAGCGGTGGCGGGGCGGTCGGCCTGGGGACCACTTTGGGACCACGCCTGATGAGTACCTATGGGCGCCGGTGTTCCGAAACGGACACTTCTGAACGAAGTAAACACTGAGCAACAGTCAGCTCTCCGCGCCAGTGATTCCGTTGAGAAGTCCCAACTCACTTGCACCTCAGATTGGTTGAGCGACAACGAAGCCGAGGCCATGAGGCCTCGGCTGCCGACAATAGTTGAACCTCTTGACTTGGGGGTCAAGGGGTCGCAGGTTCAAATCCTGTCGTCCCGACCAGCGTTTTCGCAGGTCGTAGGCCGTTTTCACCGAAAGGTGGAACCGGCCTTTCTGATGTTCCGCTGGCTGGTGGTCGCGGTGTGGTCCCGCCATTTCGTCGGCGCGCCGGGGCGCAGTGGCCGGCCGTGGCGGTGGTAGACCAGGCCGCGGCCGGGGGGCGAGGCCGTCGTCGCGGCAGCCGCAGCGGCGGTAGACGCGGCCACGCTTGGCTGAGGAACGCATGGCGATCATTTCATCGAGCTGGAGGAACGGCCTGGATCCCGCCAGTCTCGCCCCGCCGTGCGCTCCGGGACCACCATGGGACCACCACGGTGCATCGGTGTGCTCTGACCTGGGCTGATCCCTTGACGTGTGCGAACGTCGGCCACCGCTTGACGATCACGCCGGGCCCTTGACGGAGCACCGGCCCACTTCACTCACCACCCACCCGCTGAGCAGGCAAAACGTCGAAGTCCTGCTGGAGCGCCAACCGGAACGGGCGGGAGGTGACGGCCGGAGTGGTCATCGAATCAGACGTTTCACTGCATCGACAAAGCGCGTTTGAAGATCGACTTGCCGCCGCGAATAGTTGAGGACAGGTGATCTGGACGATGCCACCGCCACCCTGGTAGCAGCAGGCTCGGCCGTCGACTCGACCAGTCCCTTCCACTGTCTGAGAAGCGCCCAGGGAGATTCCCAATGATGTTGTCAAGCCGAGGCGGTGACGCCCTGTGATTGGCTCACTGCACGGGGACAGCGTTCTCGGGCGCGACGGCGTCGAAGGTCCGGCCATCGCGTATGAGTGCCCAGAGCACGTTCAGGCGCCGCCTGGCGAGCGCCAGGACGGCCTGCTTGTGAGCCTTCCCCTCATCGCGCTTGCACCAGTAGAAAGCCTTGGAGACGGGGCAGTGCACTGTGGCGACCTGGGCGGAGAGGTAGAACATCCGCAGGAGTCTTCGGCTGTAGCGGCGGGGCCGGCGAAGGTTGCCGCTGATCTTGCCGGAGTCGCGCGGGACGGGTGCGAGGCCGGCGACGCCGGCGAGGCGGTCGGGGCTGCCGAAGGCGGTCATGTCGCCGCCGGTGGCGGCGATGAATTCGGCGCCGAGGATGTCGCCGATGCCGGGCATGCTGGTGATCACTTCGGCGTGGGGATGCTCGCGAAACCGACCCTCGATCAGGGCTTCGAGCTCGGCGATCTCCTGGTCGAGGGACATCACCTCCCTGGCCAGGGTGTGGACCATCTTCGCGCAGGTCTTCTCCCCGGGGATGACGGTGTGCTGGGCCTCGGCGGCGGTGACCGCGGCGTCCGCTGTGTTCTTCGCCGTGGTGAGGGTGCGCACGCCGTGGTTCTTCAGCCAGGTCGCCAGCCGGGCCCGGCCGATGCGCCGCAGCGCGGCCGGGGTCTGGTAACCCGTCAGCAGCACGAGGGCGCTCTTGGAGACGCTGTAGTCGAAGGCCCGCTCCAGGGCGGGGAAGTAGTCCAGTATCTGGGCACGGAGCCGGTTGATCGCGCGGGTGCGGTCGGCGGACAGGTCCATACGGCGGGCGGTCAGGATCCGCAGGTCGACCGCGATCTCGCCGGTCTGCTCCAGTGGTTGCAGGTCGCGGCGCATCCGGGCGGTGTCGGCGATGACGAACGCGTCCTTCGCGTCTGTCTTCCCGCTGCCCCGGTAGGCGGCCGAGGCGTGGTGCACCGTCCGGCCGGGGATGTACAGCAGCTTCTGCGCGTGGCTGACCAGAGCGGCGATCCACAGCGCGGCCCCGCCCGCGTTCAGATCAACGGCCCAGGTGACCGGACCGCCGGCGGCCAGCTCCAGGACGTCGCCGAGCAGTTCCAGCAGCTCGGCCTCGTTGTTCGGCACCCGGCGGGAGAGCACCGTCTTCCCGTCCGTGTCGATCACCGTGCAGTGGTGCTCGGCCTTGCCAGCGTCTGTCCCTGCCCACAGTTCGGGCACCCGGTCCTCCTCGCTCGACGTGCTGTTCACGGTCCCAGCAGACGACCTCGCCGACGTGTCCATACGAGCGATCTTGTTCCGCGCATCCCAATCAGCGGCCGAGTCGTCGCGGGATGCCGGGCGGCCAGTCTCCCTCAGCCACGAACGCGGCAACGACATGACAGCCACACCCGGCACCCCTGGGTGCCCTGATCTTACGAATGACCAGAACGAGCCCACGAAGAAAGGTATGGAGACATGTCAGCTGGTTCCAGTCTGCCCGGCAGTCTGCCCGGTATGGATGAGGTCAGAGCGTTTCTCCTGTCCCGACTCGTGGATCTGCTGGGTGTCCCCCAGGACGAGTTGGACCGCTGGACGCCGCTTCACCAGTACGGGCTGGACTCGCGGAAGTCCACCACGCTCGTTGCCGCGCTGTCGGAATTCCTCGCACGGCCGGTGCCGGTCACCCTGGTGTGGGACCATCCGACGCTGGAGGAGCTGTGCCGTGCCCTGGTCTACGGGCCCCAAGCCGACGACGGTGGCTCCGGAACGGACCGGTGGCGCCCGGCGGTCGCGTACGGTCCGCAGGAGCCGATCGCCCTCGTGGGGATCGGGTGCAGGCTTCCCGGAGCGGCGGACCCGTCGGCGTACTGGCAGCTGCTCGTGGACGGACGCGACGCCGTGGGCGCGGTGAGCTCTTCGCGGCGGAAAATCCTTGAACTGGGCGGTACCACGGACTCGTTCAGGTGGGGCGGGTTCCTCGACGACGTGGACTTGTTCGATCCCCTCTTCTTCGGGATCTCACCGCGCGAGGCGGTCGCCATGGACCCCCAGCAGCGCCTGGTGCTGGAACTGGCGTGGGAGGCACTGGAGGACGCGGGCATTCCACCCGGCGGACTCCGGGGGAGTGACACCGGTGTCTTCATGGGCTCCAGTTGGAGCGACTACGCCGCGATGGCGCACCAGAGCGGCTCGCAGCACGACGTCGGGCCCCACACGACGACCGGAACGCTGGACAGCATCATCGCCAACCGCGTCTCCTACGTCCTCGGGCTGCACGGACCCAGCATGGCCCTCGACACGGCCTGTTCCTCCTCGCTGGTCGCGGTCCACCTCGCCTGCCAGTCGCTGCGGGACGGCGAGAGCGAGCTGGCCCTGGCCGGCGGGGTCAACCTCAACCTGCTCACCGACCACTTCCTGGCCATGGAGCGGGCAGGGGCGCTGTCACCGGACGGCAGGATCAAGGCTTTCGACGCCCGCGCCAACGGCTATGTGCGCGCCGAGGGCGCGGCGGTGGTCGTCCTCGCGCCGCTGCGGGTCGCGCTGGAGCGCGACCTGCCCGTGTACTGCCTGATTCGTGGCAGCGCGGTCAACAACGACGGTCTGAGTAACGGTCTCACCGCTCCGAACCCGCGCGCCCAGGAGTCCCTGCTGCGCACGGCCTACTGGCGGGCGGGCGTGTCACCGTCCCTGGTGGACTACGTGGAGTGCCACGGCACCGGTACCCCGTTGGGGGACCCGATCGAGGCCAAGGCGCTGGCGACCGTACTGGGCCGGGGCCGCGAGCCCGGGGACGCCCTGCGGATCGGTTCGGTGAAGACGAACATCGGCCACCTCGAACCGGCCGCGGGTGTCGCGGGGCTCGTCAAGGTGGCCCTCGCCCTGCGCAACGGTGTCCTTCCCGCCAGCCTGCACTACAGCAGCGCCAACCCGCAGATCCCCTTCGCCGAGGCGGGCCTGCGGGTCCAGGACCGGACCACCGCGTGGCCACGACGCTCGGACGCGCGCCGGGCGGGTGTCAGCGCCTTCGGCATCGGTGGCACCAACTGCCACGTCGTCGCCGAGGAGTTGCCCCATCCGGACAGTTCGCTCCTGTTGCTGGGCGAGGATTCCGAGAAGGAACTGTCCGACCGGGTCGCCGCACTGCGCACCGCGCTGGCGGAAGGCACCGTGGCGGACCTGCCGACCCTCTGCCGCCAGACAGCCGATCCGGTCCCCACCGGCCGGTTCCGGCTCGCTGCCACGGCCCGAAGCCGAGCCGAACTGAGCGCGCAGCTCGACGCGTTCACCGGCAGCCGGCCCCATCCGGGGCTCGCCACCGGAGTGAGCGGTCCGGGGAAGCCGCGGGTGGCCTTCCTGTGCTCGGGCACCGGCAGCCAGTGGCTGGGCATGGCCAGGCGACTTCTCGTGGGGATGCCCGCGTTCCGCCGCTCCGTGATGCGCACGGATGAACGCATCGGGGACCTGGCGCGCTTCTCCGTGGTCGACCAGCTGCTCGCCTCCCCGGAACGCTCCCGGCTCGACGACATGGAGGTCGTTCAGCCGCTGCTGTTCTGCATCCAGACCGCCCTGGCGGAAACCTGGCGCTCGCTCGGGGTGGAACCCGATCTCGTGCTCGGCCAGAGCATCGGCGAGTTCGCCGCCGCCCACATCGCCGGAGCACTCGACTTCGACGACGCCGCCTTGCTGACGGTGCACCACGCCCGCCTCGTGCAACAGCTCGCCGTGGGCCGTGGCGACGCGATGGTGGTCGAGGCCGACGAGGGCCGTCTGGCCGCGCATCTCGCCGCCGCGGGTGATCGTCTCACGGTGGCCGGTCACAACGGCCCCGCGTCCGTGCTGCTCTCGGGCGGGACGGCGGAGCTCGAAGCGCTGGCCGAGCGGCTCGCGGCGGAGGGCATCCCGAGCCACCGGGTACGGATGGGGTACGCGGCGCACTCGCGCCTGGTGGACCCGGTGCTCGCTCCGCTACGGGCCGCGCTCGAAGGGATCAACCCGACCGGGACGCGTATCCCCATGATCTCCACCGTCACCGGTGAAGAGGTCGACGGCCGCGATCTGGGGCCCGACTACTGGGTGGCGAACGTCCGGCAGCAGAGCAGGCTCACCAGCGCCCTGCGGACCCTGGAACGGCGGGGTGTCGACGCCGTTGTCGAACTCAGCCCGCACCCCGTGCTGTTGAAGCCGGTACGGGAGACCTTCGCGGATGGTCCGGTGCGCTGCCTGCCCTCGCTCCGACGGGGCACGGACGACGACTGGAGCCTGCTCTCCTCGCTCGGCGCGCTGCACGCCACCGGACTGGCCGTCACCGCCGACTCCTTCGTGTCCGGGACGCGGGGGCGCCACATCACGCCCAGCCGTCAGGGAGAGTTCACACCCGTTCGCCGCACGTCGGAGCCGTCCGAGCCCTCGGAGCGGGTGCACCTGGTGCCGGTGACCGCCCACTCCGCGGAAGCCCTGTCGGACACCTGCCGTGAACTGTCCAATCACGTCGAGCGCGATGCCGGTCTCTGGGTTCCCGATCTCGCGCACACCCTCGCGAACCGGCGCACCCACCACAAGCACCGGGTCACGATCCTGGCCCGCGACCGTCAGGACCTGCTCGACGGGCTGGCGCGGGTGAGCGGCGGGGAGCCGCACCGTGACATCGCGAGGGGCACGGCCGCCGCGGGCAACGGCGAGGAACGGATCGCGTTCGTCTTCAACGGAGGCGGAACCCAGTGGCCGGGCATGGGCCGCGACCTGCTCCATCGGCACGCCGGCTTCCGCGAGCAGATGGAAATCTGCGATGCCGTCGTGCACGACCTGACCGGCTGGTCGGTGCTCGACGCGATGACCGCGCCCCCGGAGAAGTCCCGTCTGGACGACTTGGACGTCATGCAGCCGGTGCTGTTCTCCTTCCAGGTCTCGCTGGCGCGGGTGTGGACCGATCTCGGCGTGCGACCCGCGGCACTCGTCGGGCACAGCCTCGGCGAGGTGGCCGCGGCCTGCGTGGGCGGCGCGCTGTCCCTGGAAGACGCGGCCCGGGTCGCCGTCACCCGGTCGCACCTGATGCAGCACGAGGTCGGCGTGGGAGCCATGATCTCCGTGGAGTTGTCGGGAGACGTTCTTCCGTACCTCGCTCCCTACGGGGATCGGGTGTCGGTCGCGGCGGTCAACAGCCCGACCAGCGTGACCGTTTCCGGTGATCCCGACGCGATCCGCGCGCTGGCGGAGGATCTGGGGCGCAACGGGATTACGACTCGTCCGCTTCGGATCAAGCGGGCAGCGCACGGCACGTTCATGGAGCCGATCGCGCCGACGCTGCGCGAGGCGCTCAAGGGGATCACTCCCCGGCCGATCGAGGTGGCGTTCCGCTCCACGACGCTCGACGGTGTGCTCAACCCCGTCGTCGACGCGGACTACTGGGCGGACAACCTCCGCGGCTGCGTGCGGTTCGCCCCGGCCGTCAAGGGCCTCGTCGAGGACGGCATCGACACCTTCGTCGAAATCGGCCCGCACAGCGTGCTGCGCGGCGCTGTCGAGGAGACGGCGCTCGCCGACGGGGTCCAGGTCCATGTGGTCGGCTCCCTGCGGCGGGGGGAGAACGACACGCGAAAACTGCTGGGGGCTGCCGCCTCCCTGTTCGTGCGCGGCGTTCCCCTGTCACTTGGGGCGTTCTCCCCGGTCGGCGCGCAGGTGGTCGGGACACCGCTGGTCCGCTGGCAGAAGGACCGGTACTGGCTGGAGGCGGCACCGCGTGAGGGTGCGGCCTGGACCGGCGCCACCACCGCCGCTGCCACCGACGCCCCGCGCCCCGCCCCGGCCGGCACGGCATCGGCCGGCACCGCGCCGGCTGACGAGACCGGGCGCCCGGCCCCCCGGGAGGTCGTCCTCGGCGAGATCTCCGACGCGCTCGGGGTGCCGTCCGAGAAGTTCGGCCCCGCCAGCCGGCTGAGGGACTTCGGGTTGGACTCCATGCTGGCCATCCGGCTGACCAACAGGCTGCAGTCGCTGTTCGGGCACCGGGTGTCACCGGCGGAGTTCCTCACCGACCGCACCATGACGGACCTTCTGCAACGAGTGCTCGAACTCGTCGGGGGTGGGGAGGAGACGGCCGAGGGCGACGGTAAGGCGCTGCCTGCGGAGCCGGAACCGGCCTCCTTCGTCGACCGCCTGACGGACGAGGACGCGGAAGAGCTGCTGGATGAACTCGCCGCGCGGCAGCTGTGTGAGCTCACGGACGACGGGCTGCCGGCGGGCGGGAAGCTGCGGACCGTGCTGATGCACGCCTCGTCCTTCGAGCTGGCGCCCGCCGGACACGGACAGGCCTCGATCTGGTTCATGCAGACCCTGTCGCCCGACGGCGTGCCCTACAACCTCATGTTCTCCGCGCGCATCCCCACCGAGGTGGACGAGCGGGCGCTGGAGGACGCCTTGCGGGCGGTGGTGGAGCGGCACCCGGTGCTGCGCACGGTCTTCGTCGAGGCGGGCGGACGGCCCTACCAGCTGGTCCTGGAGCAGCCGGTCTACGAGTTCCTGGCGGAGGACGGCTCGGGGCTCGACGACGAGGAGGTGCGGGACCTGCTCGTGGACCACGGACACTACCCGCTCGACCTGGACCAGGGCCCCATCCTTCGGGCGGTGCTGGTCTCCCGCGGTGCCGAGGACCACTTCCTGTTGCTGGTCATGCACCACGTCGCCGTCGACGCGGCGTCCGTGGACATCGTCGTACGCGATCTGCGGGCGTTCTACGAGCGGGCGCTGCACGGAGACCTGGGGCCCCAGGAACCGGTCGCCCCCTATACGGACTTCGTCGAGTGGGAGCGCGCCTGGCTGGGCGGTCCCGAGGCCGAAGCGGCCCTGCGCTGGTGGTCGGAACGCCTGGCGGAGCCACCGGCCAACCTCGACCTGCCCCGATCGGGCGGGGCGGCGGCCCCGGCCGAGGAACGGCCCGCCGTGGTCACTTACGAGGGCGCGGACCTGGTCTTCCACTGGGACGCCGACGACGCGGGCCGGTTGAAGGCGTTCGCGGAACGGGAGGGCGTCTCGCTCAGCACCCTCGTACTGGCCGGCTTCTTCGCGACGCTGAACCGGCTGACCGGCACCGAGGACACCGTCGTCGCCACGGCCATCGCCCAGCGTGGTGAGCCGGGCTGGGAATCCGCTGTGGGGTACTACCTCAACACGGTGTTCGTACGGGCCCGGCCGAGCGGCACGAACAGCTTCCGCGACCTGCTCCGCGAGGTCCACGCGTACTCGCTCGGCGTGCTGGAGCACATGAACTACCCCCTGGACCAGCTGGTGGCGGAGCTCAATCCGCCGCGGGACGAAGGCTGTGCGCCCTGGTCCGACTTCGCCGTCAACTGGCTCTCCGGCAAAGCCTTCACCTACGTCACCACGCTCTTCCACGGTGTCGGTGAGGCCGAGGAGCCCACGGGGGCGCTGCCCCTGGTCCCGTTCCCCATGCGGCGGGACATCGCGAAGTTCGATCTGGAGATCACGATGGCGGACATCGCCGACGAAGTGGTCGGCCAGGTCCAGTACAAGCCGGACTTCGTGGAAAAACAGACCATGACGACGCTGCTGAAGGAGTTCCACTCCGTGCTCTTCCGCGCGATGGACAAGCCCGATCTGCCACTTGAACACCTGTCACTGGACTCCGGGCCGGAAGGGGGGGAGGTGTGATGACCACCGGCGGCACTCTGCACGGCGGTTTTCTCGAGCACGTCGCGAAGAACCCGGAAGCGACCGCGGTCTTCTCCGACGCGGGTGTGATGACCTACGGAGAACTGGGCCGCCGTTCGGCTCTGCTGGCCGAACAGTTGGTGGCCGAGGGAGCGCGCCCGGGGGTGCCCGTCGGCATCTGCGCCGAGCGCGGCCCGAGTCTGCTCGTCGGCCTCCTGGCGATACTCCGCTCCGGCGCCTGCTACCTGCCTCTCGACCCCAAGTATCCCGCCGAACGGCTGGACTTCATGGTGCGGGACAGCGGCACCAGCCTGCTGCTGACCACGCCCGGGGCGCGGAGCCGCTGCCCGCAGGGGCCTACGGTGCTGGTGCTCGGTGACACCGTCGTGACCGAACCCGGGGCGAAGCCCGATGTCTCGGTTCCGAAGGACTCCGCCTACGTGATCTACACATCCGGTTCGACGGGGCAGCCGAAGGGCGTGCCGATCCGGCACAGCAGCTGTGCGGCGATGCTGGACGAGGCACAACGGATCTTCGCGGACTGCGACTTGAGCGGCGTGGCGGCCGTCACCTCCATCTGCTTCGACCTGGCGGTCATGGAGGTCTTCGCCCCGCTTTCCCAGGGCGGGGCCGTGGTCCTGCTGGAGAGCGCGCTCCATCTCCAGGAGAGCCCGCACCGGGAACGGGTGACGCACCTCAACACCGTTCCCTCCGTGATGACGAGCCTGCTCGACGCCGGGGATCTGCCGTCCGGGCTGCGCTCGGTCGTCCTCGGCGGGGAAGCGGTACGGCGCCGACTCGTCGACCGGGTGTACCGCGAGACGAACGTGGACCGGGTCTTCAACGGGTACGGTCCGACCGAGGGAACGGTCTTCTGCACCTTCAAACTGGTCCCGCCGGACCAGCCCGGCGAGCCGTCGATCGGCACGCCCTCGTCCACCGCCCGGCTCTACGTCCTGGACGAGAACCTGCGGCAGGTGCCGGAAGGCGAACCGGGCGAGCTGTACCTCGGCGGAGCGGGCCTGGCCTGGGGCTACGTCAAGCGGCCGGGACTGACCGCGGAACGCTTCGTACCGGACCCGCACCTGGCCGGCGAACGCATGTACCGCACGGGTGACATCGCCCGTTTCGTGCCGGGCGGCGAACTGGAGTTCATCGGCCGGGCCGACCACCAGGTGAAGGTGCGCGGATACCGCATCGAACTGGAGGAGGCCGAGGGATGGCTGTCCGGCTGCCCCGAGGTACGGGAGGCGGCGATCGCGGTGCGTTCGGCGGCCGGGCAGCCCGGTGCGGGCTCGCTGGTGGCCTACGTCGTGCCGCAGGACGAGGACAGGACGGCGGGGAAGGGCGACGAACCGTGGCTTGACGCCGAGTTGCAGTCCCGGATCACCCGGCGGCTGGAAGGGGCGCTGCCCGACTACATGGTCCCCGAAACGGTGGTGTTCCTCGCCGCGCTCCCCGTCTCGCCCAACGGCAAGCTCGCCCGGGCGGCCCTGCCGGAGCCGCCGGCGCCCGACTCGTCGGCGACGGCCGAACCGGCCCGCACCGCGAACGAAGCGGCTCTGGTCGAGCTGTGGGGCGAACTCCTCGGCCGGGATCCGCAGACCGTCGGTGTGCGCGACGCGTTCTACGACCTCGGCGGCAACTCGCTGCTGCTGGTGCGGCTCGCCAAGCGGATGAGCCAGCGGTTCGGCAGGCGAGTCGGTGTGTCGGACCTCTTCCGGTTCCGCGACATCGCGTCGCAGGCCAAGTGGCTGGACGACGTCGAGAACGGTGCCGCGCCCGAAGCGGTCACCGATGCCAGGCGCCGTGCCGAGGCCCGCCGGTCCGCCGTACGCGGCCGTTCCCGGTCCTGAGACGTCGTGAATCACGTTGCGCATTGGAGGCTTTCACACCGATGAACGAAACCCCTGAACCGGAGTACGACGACGGCGACATCGCGATCACCGGTATCGCATGCCGCTTTCCCGGCGCTGACGGCAAGGAGCAGTTCTGGGACAACCTCGTCAGTGGACGGGAATCCATCACGTTCCTCCAGAAGGAGGAGATCGAGGTGGACCAGGCACTGGTCAACAACCCGTTCTACGTGCGGGCTTGCGCCACGCTCGACGGCTACGACGAGTTCGACCCCTCGGTCTTCGGCATCTCGGACCGCCTCGCACGGTTGATGACGCCGGAACACCGCCTCCTCCTGGAGAGCGTCTGGGACGTCCTGGAGGACGCCGGCTACGACCCGGAACGCGTCGCCGGTGAAGTGGGCATCTACGTGGCGGCCAACCCTCAGACCCCGGCGCTGTACAGCTCCGCTCCCGACTGGGTTTCCGTCGGGCCGGAGGTGATGGAGCTCAGCAACGCCTGGTTCCCGGACACGATGTCCTCCAATGCCCTCTTCTACACCGGGCTGACCGGCGAGGCGATGACCCTGACGGCGGTGTGCACCGGTTTTCACTACTCGGTGCACCTCGCGTGCCAGTCGCTTCTGTTGGGTCAGACGGACATGGCCATCGCCAGCGGAGTCATGGTGCGGCTGCCGCATCGCCGCGGCTACCTGTGGGAAGAGGGCCGCATCATGTCCCGGGACGGGCACTGCCGCCCGTTCGACGCCAACGGCACCGGGACCAGGCTCGCGAGCGGTGTCGCGACGTTCCTGCTCAAACCCCTCCGGCAGGCCGTTGCCGACCGCGATCACATCTACGCGACGGTCAAGGGCTCGGCCATCAACAACAACGGCGCCAGCGCGGTGTCGTACGGGTTCGCCCAACCCGAGCGGCTCGGCGCCTGCATCGCCAACGCCATGCACGTGGGCGGCGTGACCCCGGACACCGTGTCCATGTACGAGGGCAACTTCTTCGGCCTGCCGATGACCGACGGGCTGGAGGTCCGCGCGGCGCAGATGGCGTTCGGCAAGCAGACCGGCACCACCTCCATCGGTTCGATCAAGGGGAACATCGGCCACGCCGGAGTGGCGGCCGGCGGGTCCGGCGCCGTCAAGGCGGCGCTCGCGCTGTACCACCGGAAGCTGGTGCCCACGATCAACCTGACCGAGGTCAACGAGGACCTCGACTTCCCCAACACTCCTTTCGTGCCCCAAGTGGAGGGTGCGGACTGGACGCCGGAGGCCGGTGTCCGGCGCGCCGGTGTCACCGCACTCGGCGGCGGTGGCTACAACGCGCACCTCGTGCTGGAGGAACCACCGGTCCTGCCCGCCCGGGCGCCCGAGACCGGGGCACCGCGGCTCGTCGCGGTCTCCGCCCTCGACGACCGGGGCCTGGCCGGGCGGCGCGAGGCGCTGCGGGAGTGGATCACTTCGCACCCCGAGGCACGGCTCGACGACATCAGCCTCAGTCTCAACCTCGGGCGCAAGGCGATGGACCGGCGCTGGGCGGCCGTGGTCCGCACCACGGCCGAGCTGGCCGAGGCCCTCTCGGTCGAGACCGGCGGCCGGGTGGCCTCGGCCGGCTCGGCGCGGCACACCGACCTGTCCGGGTTCAGGCGCACCGACGACGGTCTCGTGCCGGACACGGCCGAGGCACTGCACGACGGGGAGACGCTGTTCCGGCTCGCCAACGCCTGGGTGCAGGGCCAGCGGGTGGACTTCGCCGCCCTGCACGAGGGTGAGAGCAGCCACCGCGTCCCGCTGCCGGGCTATCCGTTCGCGCGCCGGCGCTTCTGGCGGACCGACTGGTGACCGTCAGCGCCTCTCCCCCCTCTTCCGAAATCAGCCGGAGCCCCGGAATGAACCCCACCACGGTCACCGACGACGCGCCCTTCCCGGAGGCGAGCGCCTCCGGTACGACGGATCCCGAGACGATCGACCTGGCCGACCCGGCCACCTTCGCGGACCGGAACCTCGACGCGTTCTGGCGCACCCTGAGGGACACCAGCCCCGTTCACTGGAACCGGCCGACGAGCCAGCGGCGCGGATTCTGGGTGCTGTCGCGCCACGAGGACGTCATGGCGGTCCACCGCGACGACGAGAACTTCACCTCGGAGCGGGGCAACGTCCTCGTGACCCTGCTCGAGGGCGGCGACGCCGGCGCGGGCAAGATGCTCGCGGTCACCGACGGAACGCGGCACGAGCAGCTGCGCAAGATCCTGCTGCGGGCGCTGGGCCCGCGGGTGCTCAAGCCCGTGGCGGAGGCGGTGCGTGCCAACACCCGACAGCTGGTCAGGGAAACCGTCGAACGCGGTGACTGCGACTTCGCCCTGGAGGTGGCCAGCCGCATTCCGATGAACACCATCGCGAACCTGCTGGGCGTGCCCGAGAGTGATCGCGACTTCCTCCTGACGCTGAACAAGACCGCTCTGAGTACGGACGACGACGACGTCGACGAGGAGGAGTCGGCGATGGCGCGCAACGAGATCCTCCTCTACTTCCAGGACTTGGTGGAGGAGCGGCGCAAGGCGCCGGGCGAGGACCTCGTCAGCACACTGGCGCACAGCACGGTCGACGGGGTCCCGCTGACCGACGAGGACGTGGTTCTCAACTGCTACAGCCTGATCATCGGGGGTGACGAGACCAGCCGGTTGTCCATGATCGACGGTGTGCACTCGCTCGCCGCGCATCCGGACCAGTGGCAGCGGCTGAAGAACGGCGAGGTGGCGATCGACACGGCCGTCGACGAGGTGCTGCGCTGGGCGTCCCCGTCCATGCACTTCGGCCGCACCGCGGTGCGGGACACGGAGATCAACGGAGTCGCCATCCGCCGGAACGACATCGTGACACTGTGGCACTACTCGGCCAACCGGGACGAGCGCGTCTTCGACCGGCCCGAGATGTTCGACCTGGGACGGACGTCGAACAAGCAGATCTCGTTCGGCTACGGCCCCCACTACTGCGTCGGCGCCTATCTCGCCAAGGTCGAGATCTCGGAACTCCTCATGGCTCTACGGGACTTCACCACGGGCATCGAGCGGATCGGCCACGCGCCGCGACTGCGCTCCAACCTCCTGAACGGATTCTCCAGCCTTCCGGTCCGGTTCTTCCCCGACCGCGCGGGACTGGCCCATGACGACGAGACGAGCGGAGGAACGCGATGAGCGGCAATCCTTTCGACGCGGGTGACGGCAACTGGCTCGTGGTCGTGAACGACCATGGGCAGCACTCCCTGTGGCGCCCGTTCCTGGACCTCCCGGCCGGCTGGCGTGTCGTCTTCGTCGACGCCGACCGGGAGGCCGCACTGGAGTACATCGAACGGAACTGGACGGGAGGACCGGGGCCGACAGAGCCGGCCGGGGCCGCCTCCGGAACCGGTGAGGTCTTCCCGATTCCCGCGGATTGACGGCGGGAAATCACCGGAACACCCGCGAGCGAGCCGGCGCAGGATCACCGGAACGGAGTCCGTCCCCGGACCCGGCGCATCAGGTCCTTCGATCCACGGCATCGGAAGATCGTGGTTGAACGATCTCCGAGGAATTGAACATGATCGCTTCGAGAGAAGTCATCGCGCTTCGCATCGCGGGGACGGCAGAACAGATCAGGAAACTCCCTCCTTGTGAAGGACAATGGTGATCACACATATTGCTCTGTTCAAACTGAAGGACGGCTTCGAGCGCAACTCGCCCTCCGTGATCGAGGCCGAGAAGTTCGCCAAGGCGGTCGGCCGCAACGTACCGGAGCTGCTCACCTGGCGAGTGGGCTGGAACATGGTCAAGCGTGACATCGCTTACGACTTCGCCATCATCGGGGTGGTGCCGGACCTGACCGCGTTGGAGAAGTACCAGGTCAACGAATTCCACCAGGAGGCCATCCAGAAGTGGCGGTTGATCTCCGACTGGGTGGTCGCGGATCTCTGCGACGACTGACCTTCGCCGGGCCGCCCGCACGGGAGGCGGCAACAATTCCTGATTGGGAGCCATCGAGTGTTCACGCAATACGACCCGGAATCCGCAGCGCTCACTCGCGAGTTGCGCGACCAGTTCGAAGCGTTCATGGCCGGCAAGTGGGACGCCGACACACTGGCCGCCCACCAGACGCGCAAACTCCGCGAGGTCGTCGCCTACGTGCGAGCCAACTCCCCATTCTACCGGGAGAAACTGGCGGACATCAGCGACGATGAAATGGACGCGCTGCGGAACGACGACCTGCGGCGCCTTCCCTTCACGACCAAGGACGACCTGAGGCAGGCTCAACTCGACATCCTGTCAAGCCCCGTCTCGGACGCCTGGATCTTCTACGAGACCACCGGCACCACGGGTGCGGCGACCCCGTGCCCCCGTACCAACGGGGACACCATCCACAACAACACCGTGCTCACCGCGTACTACCGCGACGTCCTGGCCGCTCACGGCGACCGCCAGGTCATCGGGGTCTCCGGACCCACCGAGTTGCACGCCACCGGCGACACCTTCGGGGACGTGTGCCGCAACCTCGGGCACGCGGTGGCCAAGATGTGGCCGCACTCGCCGGTGATCGGCTTCGACCGCGCCTTGGAGGTCATGCGTCTCCTGCCGATCACGGGGCTGTTCTGCACCCCGGGCATGGCGATGCGACTCGCCCAGAAGGCGACCGAGGCGGGCCTCGACCCCCGGAAGGACTTCTCCCTCGACATCCTCATGCTCACCGGCGAGTTGATGTCTCCCAGTCTGCTGGCGAACATCGGCGCGGTGTGGGGAGCCGAGGCCCGCAACGCCCTGTACGCGTCGCAGGAGGCCTCGGTGCTCGCGGCGGCCACGTCCGACGGCTCGCTCCGCACCGCGCCGCTGATCAACCTCTACGAGGTGATCGATCCGGACACCCTGGAGCCGGTGGCACCCGACTCCGCAGGCGTACGCTACGGCGAACTCGTCGTGACGAACCTCTACTCGGGCGCGAAGCCGCTCATCAGGTACCGCACCGGGGACATGGTGCGGATGACCGACCCCGCGCCCGGCGCCGCGGTGCCGGCCCCCGGGCTGGAGGCGGTCGGCCGGGTACGCGACCGGCTCCTCCTCAACGGCCACCTCGTCAACGGCTACGACCTGGAGGACCTGCTGCTCCGCCGGTTCCGGGGCTACCAGGACTACCAGATCACCATCTCCCGCGACGACCTCGGCAGGGACCTGATCTCCCTGACCCTGAAGGCCGACCCGGACAGTCAGCGGGAGAACATCCGGAAGGCCGTCGAGGAATGCCTCGACGCACTGGACACCCCGCTGGACGTCGGGTTCGGCACCCCCGGCCCCATCACCAGCACGGGAGCCATGGTGAGCTGGAAGGCCGCAAGGGTCGTGGACCTGCGCACCGAATCCTCCATCGAGAACACCTCCGCCGAACGGATCGCGGCGACGAGGGCATGACGATGGAAACGCAGAACGACATCACGCGATCCGCGATGGGGCTCGGCGAATGGGCCTACGACCGCGGGGAGTTCGTCTCGGCGACGGCTCCGCGGCTTACGCTCTCCACGCAGGGCCTGCACTACGGGACCGGCGCCTTCGAGGGAATCCGCGCCCACCGCCGCGGCGACGGACTCTTCCTGTTCCGGGCACGCGATCACTACGAACGCATGCTGCGCGCCTGCCGGATCCTGCGCATCACCGGCGTACCCGACGAGGTCGACGACCTCATCGGCATCACCGTGGAACTGCTCAGGCGCAACGGCCATCAAGGGGGCGCGTACGTACGGCCGCTGGTGCACAAGCTCGCCCTGATGCCGCACATGCCCCCCGGCGTCTCGCTGGTCGGTGTCTCCGACGCGCTGTCCATCACCTCGTTCGGCTTCCCCACGTCCCGGACCGTGCCGGGCATACGCTGCATGATCAGCTCGTGGCGGCGTCCGCCCCGCGACGCGTTCCCGGCGCAGGTGAAGCTCACCGGTGGCTATGTGAACTGTGCCCTGGCCAGCGACGAGGCCCGTGCCGCCGGCTTCGACGACGCCATCCTCCTGGACCAGGCGGGCAACGTCGCCGAGGCGAGCACCGCCAACGTCTTCGCCGTGCTCGACGGCCGCATCGCCACCCCGCCCGACACCGGTGACCTGCTGCCCGGAATCACCAGGGACACGTTGATGACACTGTGCCGGGAGGCCGGCATGGACGTTCTGGAACGCCCGCTCAGCCCCGCGGACCTGTTCACCGCTGACGAAGTCTTCCTGTCCTCCACCGGCAAGGGCGTGGTCTCCGTGCTCTCCCTTTCCGGCAGGGGCATCGGAAGCGGCACCGTCGGCCCGGTCGCGACCCGGGCCGCCGCGCTCTACGACACGGCCAAGAGCTCCACCGACGGGGCGCACCCCGAGTGGCTGACCCCCGTCACCCCCGGCTGAGCCGGGCCGTCCGTACACCGAACCGCGGATGGACCCCTGAACGCCTTCGCCCAACGCCAACCTTAGGAAAGCCCGGATGACGCTGCTCAGTTTCACCACACTTCGGACCGACCCGGACAGGCCGTCAGCCGTGGGTACGCTCGGGCCGCACGGCACCAGTAGCGAGGTGGCCGCGGCACGGTTCGTCGGCCGGGTCCGCGACGACGACGGACCGTCGGCCGCTGTCCACCTCTTCGACAGCTACGAACGGGCGGGTGCGGCACTGCGCGCCCGCGAAGTGACACACATGGTGGTGGCCAACGCGTACAAGGCGATCCACCACTTCTACATGGACCCCGCTCTGGAGTTGAGCAACGTGTTCGTGATGGACACACCGCTGTACGGCATCGCCAAGCGGCGCGATGCCGGACCGACGCCCGACGCCCCCACCATCGCGACCCATCCCTCACCGGAACCGATCATCGCTCAGCTCCTGCCGCCCCGGCACGCCTCGCACAAGGTGCTCCAGTACGCCTCGACCAGCGCGGCCGCCCGTGCCGCTCAGGACGGCAGCGCGGACCTCGCGCTCACCACGGTGCCCTCCGCGGAGCTGTACGGGCTGGAGTTCATCTCTGCGACCAGGCCGATCCGCATGGTGTGGTCCGTGTTCACCGTCGACCACACCCGCCGGCCCGCGTAGGACCGGGCACCCCAGGAAACCGAGACATAGAGGAGAGGCGCAGAGCCCATGCTGCTGTTGAACGGAGACGAGGTCCGGAAGGCCTTCCCGGTGGCGGAGGCGTACCGGGTGGTGGCGGAGGTGATGCGCCGCTACAGCGCGGGCGACGTCGTCCAGCCGGTGCGCACCGTACTGGGGCCGGGCCGCGACGGGTCGCTGTTCGCGGCCATGCCGTGCCATGTCACCGGTGAGTCCGACTCGGGCTACGGCCTCAAGGCGGTACTGCACGCCCCCGGCAACACCGCCCGCCAACTGCCCACGCACGTGGGCGTGGTGGTGGTGTTCGACCCCGAGACCGGGCAGCCGCTGGCCATGATGGAGGGGGCGGCGGTGACCGCGCTGCGCACGGCCGCGGCATCGGCCGTGGCAACCGACGCCCTGGCCCTGCCCGACGCCGGCGACCTGGCCCTGATCGGTGCCGGGACCCAGGCCCGCAGCCATCTGCTCGCCCTGCGCGAGATCAGGCGCCTGCGCCGGGTGCGGTTCTGGAACCGCGGCCACGCGCGGGCCGAGGAGTTCCTGGAGTGGGCACGTGCCCATACCGACGTCGACGTCGAGCGGATGGACACTCCCGCCGAGGCGCTGCGCGGCGCCGATCTGGTGTGCACGACGGTGGACACCACCCATCCGGTGGTGTGGGCGAACGACCTGGCCGAAGGGGTTCACGTCAACGCCGTCGGTTCCTCCGTCCCCGGCAAACGGGAACTCTCCGCGGACGCCGTGGCATCCTGCTCCGCCTTCGTGGACAGCCGGGAAGGGGCCCAGCGGGAGTCCTCCGAACTCGCCGCGCCGGTCGAGGAGGGCCTGCTCCCCGCGGACCGGCACCTCCCCGAAATCGGCGAGGTGCTGCTGGGCGAGCACCCCGGCCGCTCCGGCGCCGCCGAACGGACGCTCTACAAGTCGCTGGGAATGGCGGCCCAGGACGTCGCGTCCGGATTCGCGATCGTCCGCGCCGCCCGGCACCTCGGCCTCGGCACCATGACCGACTTCACCTGCTGACGTCCTCCACGACTCGCGGGAACCGGCAGGACGCACCAGACACCTCGGAAGCGGAGCCTCTCGTATGACAGCACTACTGATCGGCAACGTCGGAGTCATAGGCGACGAGCAGCGCATGGCGGAGTACCGCGCGAAAGTGCTCCAGACGCTTGAGCTGTACGGCGGCGGATTCATGATCCGTGGCGGCCGGTTCGAGGCCCTGGAGGGCGACTGGAAGCCCACGCACCTCTCGGTGATGGTGTTCCCGACGGCCGACCAGGCCCGTCGCTGGTACTCCTCGCCCGAGTACCGCGCCATCGTCCCGCTCCGCGAGGGCACCCACATGGACCTGATCCTGGTGGAGGGCGAGTGACGCCGCGGCCCGCACCCGAGCGGCGGGTGCGTTCCTTCGCCCAGGTCGACGTGTTCGCCGAAACGCCCTATCTCGGCAATCCCGTGGCGGTCGTCCTCAACGGCGACGGGCTGTCCGACGAGGACATGGCCCGGCTCGCGACATGGACCAACCTCTCCGAGACGACGTTCGTCGTCCGGCCCGAGTCCGACGAAGTGGACTACGGACTGCGCATCTTCACTCCGGGTGGCGAGATTCCGTTCGCGGGCCACCCCACCCTCGGCTCCGCCCACGCGTGGCTCGAAGCCGGCGGCGTCCCGAAGTCCCCCGGGAAGATCACGCAGGAATGCCGTGTCGGGCTGGTGGAGGTACGGCGGTCCGGCACCAGCCTGAGTTTCCGCGCCCCTGATCCCCAGCGAGTCGGCCCGTTGGACTCCGCTCTCCTCGACCGCATCGCCCGGGGTCTGCGCATCGGCCGCGAGCGGATCATCGCGCATCAGTGGGTGGACAACGGTCCCGGCTGGGCTGCCGTCCAACTCGCCTCCGCAGACGATGTGTTGGCCCTAAAGCCGGACGAGCGGCACATGAACGACCTCATGCTCGGCGTTGTCGGCGCCTACCCCGAAGGCTCACGGCTGCGCTTCGAGGTCCGTGCCTTCGGCGCACCCGCCGGCGTGCGCGAGGACCCGGTCACCGGAAGTCTCAACGCGAGCATCGCCCAGTGGCTCATCGGCGAGGGCGCCGCCCCGCACTCCTACAAGGTGGGCCAGGGCGCCTGCCTGGGGCGGCAGGGCGTACTCACCGTGGAGGCGCACGGCGAAGAGGTCTGGATCGGTGGCAGCAGCGTCACGTGCGTACGCGGCACCGTTCACCTGTGACGTCAGCGCTGCGGGACGCCGGCCGAAGGCCCGTCGCACTGCCCGCACCTCAGTCGGGAGGGTCTATTTCAAGCCAACCGCCCGGAAGATCTTTCCGCCTGCGAACTCCCTCGTATAATATGAAAAACATGGTCTCGATCGGCGGGTGGTGGCCGTTCACAGTCACTGATCGTGTACCGATGCACGTGGAATCCCCAAACGCAAAGGGAACACTTCCATATGGGCAATCGGCCGGCATTCAGCCTGACGCAGCTTCTTTACTTCGCTACCATAGCGGAGACCGGGAACATCTCGGAAGCTGCGGCGCGACTTCACGCATCCCAGTCCGCCGTATCGTCGGCGATCCAACGGCTAGAGCGCCAACTGGGCATTCAGTTGCTACTGCGCCAGCGTGCCAAGGGCGTCTCCTTGACGCCATGCGGCCGACTGCTCCTCAACGACGCGCGTAAGATCCTTCTTCAGGTGAACAACCTGGAGGACAACAGCAACAGGTTCCAGGGCGAGACGGCAGGCCATCTCGACATCGGCTCCTGTGCCACGATAACTCCCTTCCTGATACCCAGGGCCCTGACCAGGGTCGGGTATTCACATCCGGGACTGAACGTAGCGGTCCACGACACGCACACACCCGTCGATCTGCTGCGCAACGGCGTTTGCGAACTGGCCGTCACCTATAGCCTGAGCTCCGCGGAAGACACTTGCTTCACGGAGCTGGCCACTCCGCCTCTGTATGCCGTCGTCGCCCAGAATCATCCCTTGGCCACAACCGGAAAGGCCTCACTGGCGGAGCTTTCGGACGAGACTCTCCTGATGCCGAACCCGAACCTGCCTCCGGAAAATTCTCCTCTCGCCTACGTCAGGAATCTGTTCACGAGCTCAGGGATCCCGCTTCCCAAAATAGCCAACGCCACCGGAATCGAAGCGATGCGAGGACTGGTCGCGGCCGGCTGGGGGTTCATGCTCACGCATCACCGGCCTCGTTCGATGGAGACCCTGGACGGCGGCCGTGTCGCCCTGGTGGAAATCACCGGTGAGCACCCCCACGTCTCCGTGGGAGTGCTCACCATGGCGGGCAGCATGCCGAGCCAGAGGGCGCGTGCCTTCGTAGCAGCACTTCGTGCGACAGCACGGCAGGTGTACGCGCCGGTTTCTGCTGTCGCCGCCTGAACCAGAAAGGGGGGGCAGATCGGAGATCTGCCCCCCCTTCCAGGACGAGCCGAGGCCATCTTGGCACGCGGCTCCGGGCAGCGGCCGCACCGGCACCCGGCTCACGCGTAAGCGGTCGGCCCGTCCGGCTGGTTCTGCCGCTGGGCGACCATCTCGAGAGCCAATTCCTCGGTCTCTTCCTCCGGCAGTCGCTCGTAACCGTCTTCGGTGATCACCGACACGATCGGAAATATCCGCCGGGTGATGTCCGGGCCGCCGGTGGCGGAGTCGTCGTCCGCCGCGTCGTAGAGCGCCTGAAGTGCGGCCAGAGCCGCTTCGCGGCGGGACATGCCGGGCCGGTACAGCTTCTTCAAAGCGCCCTTGGCGTAGGGGGATCCGGAACCCTCGGCATAGAAGTCCGCCTTCTCGTACGGGCCGCCCGCCACATCGAAGCTGAAGATGCGACCGTTCTTCCCGCCCGGCGCTGTCAGGTCGTATCCGACGAGCAACGGAACCACGGCCATGCCCTGCATGGCCTGGCCGAGGTTCTGCCGGACCATCGAGGCCAGCCGGTTCGCCTTTCCGTTGAGGGTCATGGGTGTGCCCTCGATTTTCTCGAAGTGCGTCAGTTCCACTTGGTAGAGCTTCACCAAGTCGAGCGCGAACCCGACGCTTCCCGCGAAGGCGACGGCCGTGTGGTCGTCGGCGGGATGTACCTTCTCCAAGTCCCGTTGGGCGATGAGGTGCCCCATGGTGGCCCTGCGGTCCCCGGCGATCATCACACCGTCGCGGTAGTTGAGGGCCAGCACCGTGGTGCCGTGCGGTACCTGGTTCGATCCGACATGAACCCCTTCCGGCAGCATCCGGCCCAGACTGAGCAACTCGGGCCGGTGGGCTGCCAGGAAATCGGTGAAGGAGGAAGACTCAGGAGTGAAGAACTCCGCTCCGAGGATTCCCCTGTGATCGCTCTCTGCCACGCCTCTCCCCTTCCCGCCGTTTGAGAACGATCAACATCTACCATGAACAGGCAGCAGGGAAACTTCTGTTCATGGAGATGGCCAAAGTCGCGCTCGTCGCCCGCCGCCACGCTGCCCGGTCCCGGCCGAAGCGCCCACACGAGACCGCCCTCGCGGCCTGACCACCACACCGAAGGCGTCCGTCGAAGCGGAGCAGGCTCAGCCGCCACCGCGGAAGACGCAACCGACCGTGGCGCCACTGGCCGGTACCGACGTGAACATGGCCGCCTACGCGGACGTACTCATGCCCATGGGACAGATCGTTGCGATCGACGACTTCGGCCCCGTGGAGATCGGGCCGCTGAAGTCCAAGAGCATCTCCTCCACCGGGAGTTCATGTTCACCGGCTCGCTGCACTGGACTCCGGACCGGGTTGTTCAGCGGCGCGTCCTGAACCAGATCGCTCGCCTGGTCGACGCCGGCATCCTCACGACCACGGCCACGACCGATCTCGGCACGATCAACGCGCAGAACGTGCGCGAGGCCCACCGTGTCCTGGAATCCGGCAAGGCGATCGGCAAGATCACCCTGACTGGTTTCCCACCCGCGTAGGAGACGCGCGCCTTCGAGGAGTTCCGACCCGCCGCCGGCCGCGGATCCGGGCAGGTTCCGCTCCCGAGTCCCTACCCGCGAGCCGCGGATCTACCTGCCGGCCTCACCCTGGGCGCGACTCAGGACCCAGACGCCGTAGGCCTCGTTCGCGGGGTGCAGCTGGTAGGTGCCCGCCCGTAGGTCGACGCGGAGTCCGGCAGCCGCGAGATCCGCCTCGAACTCGGTCGCGGTGTAAGCGTGGGCGTGCGGCGGCGGGTCCTGGAGGTGGAAGCCGACCAGGATCCGGCCGTTCTCGCCGAGCACGGCGCGCATCGCGCGCAGGGCCTCGCGTTCGGTACCCTCGGCCAGGTAGATCATGACGTTGCCGACGCAGACGACCAGGTCGAACGGGCCGTCGTCGGGGCCGAGGCCGAGGATGTCGCGTTCCTCGATCGGCAGTCCGGGGTAGGTCTCCCGGGCCTGCCGGACCAGTGCTTCGTCGGGCTCGATCGCGACGACGTCGTGCCCGCGCCGCAGAAGTGCCGCAGAGACCCGGCCCATGCCGGCGCCGGCGTCGAGCACCCGGGCGCCACGCGGCAGCAGCGTGTCGGCGAGTCGGGCTTCACCGTCGATGTCCTCGACGCCGGAGACGAGATCGGCGAACCGCTTGCCGAAGTTCTCGCTGTTGCCCGCCTCCTGCCGGCGGGTCCGCCGCGTCGCCATCGGTATGGGGTCTCCGTGTGCCGCCGTGGTCCTGTTCATGCTCCGCATCCTAGGTCGACAACGACGGCGTCGGTCGTGGCCGCTGGAGCGACGGCCCGCAGGCCTGCGGGCCGAGTCGCGGAGATCGGTCACGACCGACGTGCCGCCCGAACTCGACCGGCGGACCCCTGAAACGCCGCGGATCACCGACGATCGTGCCGCGGTGCCCGGTCGAACCGCGCGGAGCCTCGCCGACGCTGCGGGTGAGTGGTGTTCAGCCTTCGCGGATCACGGGCCGTCCACCAGCGGCCACGTGCCAGGGACCCCCGGGGTCGCAGCCGTCCGGGCCGCCAGCGGCATAGCGGCACCGTGGCGGACAACTCCTCGGCTACTCGGGTACGGTGTCGGACAGGACCAGGTCCGGACCGCCGACAGCATCGGCTGCACCAGCCTCGGCCAATCGTCTCCTCCACTGTCCGGAGGCGCGTCAGCAGCGCGCCCACCAGCGGAACTCCACTCTCTTTCGCGCCGCCCGTACCTGGACCGCGCCTTTCACCGCACCGGAGTTCCCCGCATGCCCGAGCACCATCTCACCGCCGTACCCCGCGACTTCCACTGCGAACACACCCCCAGCAAGAGCCGCGTCCTCGCACTCCTCTCCCACGACGACGGCCCCGACTCACTCCAGGCCGTCCTCACCTGCCGCGACCCCAACTCGCCCACCGCGCAGCCGAACTGCTGCGCCGGACCCTGCGCCGGGCGCCCGGTGCTCTGCCAGCGGAGTCCATGGAAGGGCTGTGCGGGCAGTTGCCGGACGCCCCGGCGTCCTCACTCCGACAGGCCGTGGCCCACATCGCCGCCGGCACCTGGCCGGCCACCGCCGGAACACACATCATCTGGCCCGAAGAGGCCGAGGTCGAGGACCCGGGCCAGGACGACGACACCGACAGCGAGGACGGCGGCGACAACGATGAGACCCCGGAACCCGGCGGCCCCGCACCAGGCGTCCGCGTCTCCGGCGCCGGCGTGGTTGGTCCGGCCGTAGCCGACGAGGTGCACGCCGCCGTCGCGGTCGATGACGCCGTGGCACAGCGGGCCGGGCAGTCCGGCGTAGCCGTCCCGGCAGATCTGCACGGAGGCATCGGTGCCGGTCGTGGCAGTGTGGTGGATCACGATGCCGTGCACCGGCCCCCACTGCCCCTTGTGGTTGCGGTTGTGGGTGCGCCAGTTCCCTACTTCGTTGACGGAAAGTCCCTCGCCCCGCAGGGCGTTGAGGAAGCCGTCGGCGCTCAGTGGTGTAGCCACAGGATGGGTCGCGTTTCTCCCCCGCGCACCATGGTCATGTACTGCTGTCGAGCCAGCCCGGCCAACGCGCCCGCAGGCGCCGCGGCCGGCCTACGTGTGCCCGCCCTTCGAGAACAGCCACAGCTGGACGGCGGCGACGATCACCGGGGCGACAAACGCACCGATCAGCCATCGCCGGAGAGTCGCAGCCGTTTCCTCCGCCTCGCGCCGCGCCCGGACCTCAGCCGCCAGATCACGTTCGACCACCAAGAGCCGCTGGTCGACGAGCCGCTGGTCCGAGAGGTAGACGTCCTTGGTCACGGCCTGCTCGATCCGGCCGGCCAGAACCTGGAGGTCAGCGCGCAGGTTGTCGCGGAGCCCGGCGATGCCGTCGCGCTGGTCCTCGCGAATCTGGAGGATGGCCCGCTGGAGCTCCCACAGCGTGGGCTCTGCGGTCGGCGGGACGCTCACTGAAACTCCGAAAGGACGTTCCCCGCGCCGAGGACCATCGTACGCTGACGCTCCGTCCTGCCGAGCCGACGGGGCCACCGGAAGTTTTGAGACAGCTTCACACTGCCGGCCATCAGCCCGCTGGAAGCCCTCGCACGCCCCACCTCATCACTTGTGCGGAATTTCAGATTCCTGGCCCCGCCCAGCCTGTGCGAACGGGACACCCTCTCACTAATCCGTTGCTATACGCACAGCAGTCAAATAGATTAGGGCCAAAAGGAGCAGAACTCCAGCTCCCAAGAATTCATTCCGGGGAAGGATAGTTTGTGAGCCTCAGGAAAGTCCTAGTACTCCTTCTGGCGACAGCGGCTGCCATCATTAATGTCGGACCAGCTTCCGCAAATCCGCCACAAAGGATCGTACTGACGAGCTTCACCAGTAACGGCGAGCTGCCGGATATCCCGCTCGACACAGACGCCAAGGAGGTTGCTCGACTGATGGCGGGACGGGCCGCCGTGGGATCATCCGACGATCCGGCCTCGACGGCCCTCCCCCACACGTCACCCAGCTCGACCGAGAAGCAGAAGGCTGAAACAGAACTTCCCACCTACAGCAGCTCGGCCAAGCAGACCGAAACTACTGTCCGCGGCGTCGTGGACTTCGAGGCATGCCGAAAGAATCCAGCCGGCGGCGTGGATCTCCAGGGCATTGTGATCAACCACTTCGACTACTGCCGATACGGGTATTTGGTATTCAGCCTGCGGGAAGAGCCATCTGGCCGAAACCTCGGGACGCTCAAATATCGGGAAACGCACGTCGGCCACGGATCCAACGGCAGCAGGGAGGCGCTGATAAGCGCCGAGCTTGATGACTTCTCCATGACGGGCATATGGAGCGACACATCAAGGCTGAAGGTATTCATGGGAACTAATGCGACGCAAGGACAGGCGGCCTGCAAGGCCGAAGGGGCAACTAACCCCATTGAACACTCGGTAGCCGAGTGGAAGGAAAATGGATTTATCGGCTGGAGCATCGTCTCCAACGAGGCCCTCGGCGAAGTCGATGACAAGAAGGTCAACTGCACCTGGCAGCTACATCACCAGACTTTGGGTTTTGCCAACGGCACGTGGTCGAGCTGGATTGCACGACCGGTGAAGGACATCAGGTTCGACTCGGCAACTTACCTTCCCAAAAAGGCCGGGGCGATATTCAGCGGTGTCACTCCGTACCTTACGTACAGCAGGTCCGACGCTAGGGTGAAGGGTGTCGCCGAGCACATCTACACGGCCTTTACCAACCCGAATTCTACACTTCCCGCTCGGACCGATAATGGCACGAAGACGATTCCGGGGAACGTCACTGCAATACCGCCAAGCCTAATCAGTCGGCTCTATCCGGGCGCAAACCCAATTGCACAGCAAGCCTATGACGACAACCGGGCCGTCGTCAGTCGCGCCTGCGCATCCATTCCCCATAATCCGGGCGAGGAGTGCGACGAGTTCCCGTTCGCCTCAACCTGGGAGGGTGCTGCACGCGGCGATCAGAACTTCTCCGTCCGTTACGTCGACGGGACTGAGAACGGAACCGCCGGCAGTGATTTGAGCAACTGGTACGGCTCGGACCGGATACTTCATAACGACAAGTTTGGCGTCAAGATCCTTCCGTAGCCGTCGGCCATCTCAATCGTGGCGGCAGCGGAGTTTCAGGCCACTGCCGCCACAAACACGAAGTGGAATTCTTCCGCGCCACGAGTAACACCTGGAGCAGCTTGGTTCTCGAACTTCGATGGATCACTGGCCCAGAACACATGAAGGATGTATTCCTCGCCCTCTCCTCCGATCTCGAGCGTCACGCCAGTCGGGCCAGAGAAGAGTGTCCACACTTCAACGCGGCCGCTTCTTGAGCGATAAGGAACCTGAGCCAGTGAGGCGAAGCCCTCCGGGCAAACTGCCTCGCTCGCCCGCTCGACAGTCACCTTCGCGTAATGCTCACGCACCGAGCTCCGTACCTTAATGGCTCCCGCGCCGAGAGCCACACCGGGAACCGCCTCGGGAAGCGGAAGGTCCAACCACTGAACGTCCGCCTCGCCAAACGGATCATCCTCCCAGAGACCGAACTGCGAACGTTCGACGGACACGAACCCCGTGGCATTGGTGCGGGATCCCTGCATCTGCATCACCCCTAGTAGTAGTGCTTCTACACCGCCTACGCGTTGCCCAAGACCCGTGTCCGAGATAGCGCAGTAAAGCCGGGCTACTGTCTTCTGACTCAGGAAGCCCAGCGTCAGCATAGGCTCCTCTGACGATCTGCGTTCAGAAGAACTCGAATCAGCGCAGCATCAACGGTCAGTCCACACAGCTCCATTCGACGGAGCTGAAGGACACCCAGCCTCCCAGCTGGCCGGTGGCGTTCCAGATCTCCAGGTTGCCGTTGGACTGGACGAACAGGTTGGCGTTGACGTTGATGGGAGTCGCGACGGGGAAGACCTCGCCGGCCTTCGGCCGAAGGCTGGGGTCATCGACGACCCCGATCACGCCGGAGGTAACCCCAGCTGGAACGGAGACAATGCCGCGCAGGGCGACCATCCCGTCAGGCCGCTTCTTGATCGTGACGGCCTGCCAGCTCTCCAGCTGGGCGCATCCCTGCCGAAACGAGATCGCCGACCATGTCGAGCTGTTCCTGACAAGGCCGCCTCCGATGTCAACATTGCCGCCCTGAACTCGCAGTCCGGAGCTCGTCTGTAGGAGGACTCCGCCGAGCAGGGCTTTGATCACGAGACCACTCCGGTCGAGGTACATGGCGGCGACCTGGTCGACAAGTTGCACGATGTGCTGCGACGGGCTGAGGAGCTGGATCGCGGACTTCGCGTTGTCCTGCCGCTTGGCGGTGGCCAGCACGGTCCCTCGGTGGTGATGCTGTTGCCGGTGCTCGCGATGGTGGTGATCGAGGCGCCGCCGGACTGCCATCCTCCGACGGCTTCCAAGGTGGCCTGGCCGCGGGGCGCATAGCCAGCGTCGGGCCCACCAGCGGCCAGGGTTAGGCGGCAGCTGTGGCTTCCGTCGGGAGTCACCTGCGGGCTGGTCAGGGTAGTGCTGGGGGCGCTGCCATCGGGGGTGGACTGGACGACTGCGGTCAGCTTTGCCGGCCAACGCTCGGCCGGCGAGCCTGAATACAGGAGGGCTGAGGGAGCTGCGGTGCTACCCAGAGGGTCGACGGGTGTCAGTACGACCCGTCGCCCTGACTCGCCGGTCTGGATGGTGCCGCCGGTGACCGTGCCACCGGCTATGGTGACGCCCTTGATGGTCTTGCCGTCCAGAGCGTCAACGGCGAGCGAGGTAGCGGTGACTGCACCGGCTGCGAGCTGAGCGGCCGTTACTGACTTCGGCTTGTCAGGGTGAGGTTCGGGTGTCGAGGGTCAGGCCGGTGCCGGCTATGAAGCCGTCGAGGGTGTCGGGTCGGTACTCCAGGCGTTTGAGCCGGTTGCGGACAAGAGCTTCGAGTCGGTCGAGGGCCATGACGGCGAGGTTGGCCAGGCTGCGCTTGACGTGTGCCCACACCCACTCGACGGGGTTGAGGTCGGGCGAGTAGGCGGGCAGCAGGAACACCGTCAGCCAGGCGCGCTCGGCGACCAACTTGCGCATGGCATGGGAGACATGGGTGTTCAGGCGGTCCCAGACCAGCACGATCGGGGCCTTGACGAGCTGGTGGACGCCGTCGACCAGGGCGATGAAGTCACGCTCGCCCATGCTGCGGCGCTGACCCTTGCCTCCGGGATGGGCGAGCAACCGGTGGCACAGCCGTGTGCGCGAACCGGGCCGCATGGCGATCAGCCCGGCCACGGACAGGCGCCCCGAGCGGCGCCCGCTGACGGTCACGACCGGCGTGCGGCCCCGTCGGCCCCAGGTGCGTCCTCGGGGCGGCCGACGGGTGAAGCCTGCCTCGTCCTCGAAGCAGATGTAGCCCCCGCAGGCCGCCCGGACTCTTTTACCTCCGCCCAGGTCACCTCCCTCCACACGGCGACGGCCTGGTCGTCGCGCTCGGCCACCCGCCGTGCCGGGACCTGCGGGCTGAAGCCGAGCCGGTGCATCAGCCGCGTGGCGCCCGAGACGCTGTACGAGACGTGGAATTTCCGACCGATCAACGTGGCCACCCGCGAGGCCGTCCACACCTGGTCCTCCACCCAGCCGTGCGCGGCTGGACCCTGATCCAGATACTCTGCGAGCTTCTCCAGGCAACCCGACGACAGGCGGCATCGCGACCCGCCCGGGCCGCGGGACGCCAGCGCCTCGACCCCGCCCTCGCGCCACAACCGGTGCCACTGGTAAGCCGACTTCGCACTCACCCGCAGACGCCGGGCCACCTCCGCCGGCTTGACCCCCCGCTCGAACAACTCGGCCGCCCGCACCCGCACCGACTCCCGGCGCAGCCGTCCCACGGCGGTCAGCCCGCCCCCATCCGCATATCTCACACACCATCGGTACAGCCACCGCTTCAGGCTCATCAGGCACTTCGCACAGATTCACCCTGACGAGCCGAAGTCAGTATCGCCCACGCGTAGAGGCTGCCGGTGGCGTCGATGGTCAAGTCAGACTGTCAACGCCAGTCGGGGTCCTGTGATCGTGGTCAGCTCTGGAGAGCTTGCAACGTGTAAGCGAGATGGCGCTGTCAGGCGGCGTAGGGGATCGTGATCAGCCCATGAGGGCCTGCGGGCCAGGTGATGCCTAACCTAGAGAACGTCCATGACATGCCTGGCGTGGTGGACCTACTGAACTTGATCGGGTGATGTCGGGCTGTTCGCCGGACAGTGTGCGGGTGGCTTCGGTAGTCCTGGCGGGGTGAGATATCCGCAGGGCGGTGGCTTGACCGACGCTGAGAGGGCCGTGCGGGAGCGCGTCCGCCTCCAGGCCGTCGCTGGCTTCGAGGGCGGGGAGAAGAATCGGGAGGTCGCTGCCGCGTTGCGGGTCTCGGAGCGGTCGGTGGAACGCTGGAGGCGCCAGTGGCGCGAGGAGGGCCTTGCCGGTGTGGCGTCGAAGGGATCGCCTGGCCGACCTCGACTGTCGGACGATCAGATGGTGCGGCTGGAGCGGGAGTTGGAGCGCGGCCCGCTGGCCCACGGGTGGGCCGACCAGCGGTGGACGCTGGCCCGGGTCAAGACGATGATCGGCCGCCTGTTCCACGTCTCGTACACCGTGGAGGGCACGTGGCGACTGCTGCGGCGGCACGGCTGGTCCTGGCAGCAGCCCGCCCGGCGCGCGATCGAACGCGACGACGACGCGGTGGAACTGTGGAAGCGGGAGGTCTGGCCGCGGGTAAGAGCACCGCGGCGGTGAACAACGCCTGGGTGGTCTTCGAGGACGAGGCCGGCCAGTCGATGACACCGCCGCGCGCCAGAACCTGGGGCCGCCAGGGCAACACCCCCATCGTCCGAGTGCGCGGCCGAGGCTCGGGCCGCGTCTCCATGGCAGGAATGACCTGCTACAAACCCGGCGAGCGGTCCCGTCTGATCTACGCGATCCGCGAGTACCGGGGCCGCAAGGCCGAACCGAAGGGCTTCGGCTGGAAGGATTACCGTGGCCTGATCCTCCGCGCCCGCACACAGCTCGGCGGCCCGATCGTGCTCGTTTGGGACAACCTGCGCATGCACCTGGTCGCGCCGCTGCGGGAGTTCTTCGAGGCCAACACCGCCTGGCTCACCGTGTTCCAGCTGCCGACCTACGCTCCGGATCTCAACCCGCAGGAGGGCATCTGGTCGCTGGTCAAGCGCGACATCGGCAACCTCGCCGCCGCCGACCTCTGCCAGGTCACCCGCACAGTGAAGCGCAAGCTAAAGATGCTCCAGTGCCGGCCGGAGGTCATCGACGGCTGCCTGGCGGGTGCCGGCCTGACCCTCGCGGGGTGATCGTCAGAAGTATCCGAAGAAGCGATTCCACCAGCTGGGCCGCTGAACATACGAGGGCAGTCGGCTCGGCCCGTCGTAGTCGCTCTCCAACAGCTCCTCGGGAACCACCACATAGCCGAGCTCGGCCAATGCCCGGTCAACCTTGGCAAGGTCCGCGCCGTCCAGTTCGCCCTCGGCCTGGGCCTCATCAATTCCGAGGAAGGCGCCCGGATTGTCCGCGCAGATCAGAGCAAGTGAGCCGAACTTGCTCACACAGACGACGATCCGGGTCCCGCATACAGTCGCCTCCCCGGGCACAGTGATGCGTCCGTACTCGCTGGAGTCCTGGGTGTCCGGCTCAACCGTGCAGCGAGTTGCGAAGTCGCCTTCAAGCCGGGCCACCAAAGTGCCGAGGCGCGCTGCGGTCTCGCCACGGTCGTAGTCTTGCGGCCACTTCAGCCACCCCGGGTCATCAAGCTCGCGCAACAGCGCCAGCAGATCCGCTTCGCTCATGCGCTCATCCTGGCGCACCAGCTCAGGGCTCCACCACGCTCACCGTTCCCCGACATCACCCATCCAAGTTCAGTAGCAAGCGGTCGGCACCGGTTCATCAATTCTGGACTTGTTGAGGCGTCCTCCCGTCGAGCACATGGTCTAAAATTGTCAAGAATCGCCAGAAATATCAGACTGGGCGGCTCGCATCATAAAGGTCTGTGTGAGTTATGGAAAGCTTGCTATATTGTTGACTCGATGTAAATCCCTGCTGCGTCGTTAATGTGCTGGTATGTACTGGTATTCATCAGTCCTAGAGGGCTTGTAATGAGCGCGTTGCTGGGATCGGCGCCCTGGGGCTCATCAGCCACCGGAGGGTTCGCGGTGGCCTCATCCAATGGTGGGGCCACCGCTGGCTGAAATGTCTAGCCACCGCTCCTCTGGGCGCCGGCTCGTAATGGTCTAGAGATCATGACTTCCAGGCCGATCGAAGAACTGTCGAACAGGCTCTCGTTGAGCGCAAGTCGACGCGATCAGTGTCGCTTCCAAGCATCCCATCGCCAGCGGTTGCGTGGTCGTCAACCTGCGCTTTAGTGAGCCTTGCCGGGGTGGCGCGGGTTCAGTTCTGCACATGAGAATCGGAGCGAGTTGAAGGGATAATTCTAGCGAAGCCATACTGGCTTCCTGCGGGCGTGGATCAGAGTAAGCGCGTTCGTATCCGAGACGATCCTTGACACTGGAAGCAAATCAGATGAACATCTCTTTGTCATTTCTCGTGATTGTCGGGCTCGTGCTGGCAATGTTCACGGTACTTGCGGTAATCGGCCTTACGCCGGACGCGGTCATTGCGCTGGGTAGCACTGCCTGCATGGGGGCGGCAGAGTTGATTCGTCATCTCGCAGCGACGACCCATGGGCGTCGACGGCAGTGAGGCCGGTGGTCGGCGCGAGTCGGAGCCTTTGCCCGAGAGGTCGCAGCGCTTGAGTCTCGGGTGGCGACTGGGGAGTCAGACACGATGTCTAGCTCCATTGCGTGTTGCGGGCGGGCCCGTAGCGCGCCGATGGCTTGGCAAGCAGCGCCCTTGCAGCGTGCTCACAGGCCACGGGCGAGCCCCCGACGACAGTGGTTGGGACTAGCTCTGGATGGCTTGCAACATGCGGTGGGTCTGGGGGAGAGAAGCGGCCGGCGAGGTCGTGATCAGCCCTGGAGGGCTCGCAACGTTAGCATTCGCCGCGACGCCGAGTCGTGATAGGTCCTTGGACGCTTGGCAGCACGATCAGTCGGACCATGGTCCAGGCTTCATCTGGCCCCGGGGTTCTTGGCATGCGGGGACAGCTCGGGGCCATTCTGGGGGTCAAGGGGGTCTCGATGACAACCGGGTGGCAGGAAGGTGACCGAGATACCCGGAATCTTCGTTGTCTCGGCTGCGATGACGGCGTCGCGAGCATTGAGTGGCGAGGGACCGTGGCCGGCGGCCGGTGCGGAGTTGAGCCATGAGGTGGCCTCGGCCGAGAATCGTCGGCGGTCGTCTTCCCAAGGGCAGGGATCCGGTTGTGCTTGTGTGGCCTGTAATCGTCGGAAGCGTCGCGGCCTGTGGGGTCAGCTTCGCGGGACGAGGGTGTTCTCGTTGGTGCGGCCGGCTTCGTAGTCGTCGATGTTGCGGGCGGTGGTGTCGATGATCTGGCCGACGGCGGTGTGGGTGAAGTAGGCCTGGTGGCTGGTGACGAGGACTTGGGGGAAGGTGATGAGGCGGGCGAGGGTGTCGTCGGTGATGCCTTGGATGGACTGGTCGGTGAAGAAGACGCCGGTCTCCTCCTCGTAGACGTCGAGGCCGACGCCGGAGAGGTGTCCGGTGCGCAGGGCCTCGACGAGGGCGGCGCTGTCGACGAGGCCGCCGCGGCTGGAGTTGATGAGGATGGCGTCGTTCTTCATGCGGGCGAGCGCGGTCGCGTCGATGAGGTGGTGGGTGGACGGCAGTAGGGGGACGTGGAGGCTGATCAGGTCTGCCCGGGAGAGGAGTTCGGGTAGTTCGGTGTAGGTCACGCCGAGGTCGAGGCAGGCGGGGTTGGGGGTGATGTCCCAACCTAGGAGATCGGTGCCGAAGCCGGCGGCGATGCGGGCGAAGCATTCGCCGATCTTGCCGGTGCCGATGACGCCGACGGTCATGCCGTGGATGTCGCGGCCGAGGAGGCCGTCGAGGCGGAAGTCGAACTCGCGGCTGCGGTTGGCGGCGCGGGTGAGGCGGCGGTTGACGGCCAGTGCGAGGGCCCAAGCGTGTTCGGCCACTGAGTACGGGCTGTAATGGGAGACGCGGGCGACGGTGAGGCCGAGTTCGGCGGCGGCGTCGAGGTCGATGTTGTTGAAGCCGGTGGAGCGCTGGGCGATCAGCTTGGTGCCGCCGGCGGCGAGCACCGCGAGAGTCGAGGCGTCGAGTTCGGCGTTGACGCTGCTGCTGACGACCGGGTAGCCGGCGGCGAGCGGGGCGGTGTCGCGGTTGAGGAACACGGCCAGGGTGCGCAGGGGGTGTCGGCCCGCGAAGGCCTTCTCCAGGAGCGGCTGTTCGTCTGCTTGGACGCCGTAGGCGAGGATCTCCACCCCGGTCACGCTACCCAAAGAGTTGCGGAACTGTGAGGTCTGACTCGCTCAGGACGGGGCCTCGTAGACTACAGATGAACGATCTACGCGACCGCGTAGGGGCTGTAGTACGAGACCCTGGCGACGGTGAGGCCGAGCTCGGCGGCGGCGTCCAGGTCGATGTTGTTGAAGCCGGTGGAGCGCTGGGCGATCAACTCGGTGCCGCCGGTGGCCAGGAGGCCGAGGGTCCCGGCGTCCAGGACGTCGTTGACGCTGCTGCTGATCGCCCGGTACCCGGCGGCCAGGGGCGCGGTGTCGTGGTTGAGGAAGACCGCCAGGCTGCGCAGCGCGTGCCGCTCGGCGAAGGCCTTCTCCAGCAGGGGTCGCTCATCTTGTTGGACGCCGTAGGCGAGGATCTCCATCCCGCCACGCTACCGAGACACCCCCGGCCGCCGGTGCGCGGCGTGCCGGAGCGGCCCCTGTGGCCCGCCGTTTCGCCGGCCGTCGTCCGCCACGCCCGACTTCGGCCATCGGCGGCCGGAGGGAGGCCGTCGCATCGCGCCATCCTGCCCGGGTGAGGCCGGTCACCGGGGATGGGTCGGGGACGGAGGATCTTCGGCGCGGGATCTGCACAGGGTGAAGATCGATCTCGTTCTGACGATCTTTCAGTGGAGAAACGGGAGATCTTCCTGGGGCGTCCGAGGCGTGGGCGATCGCCGGATGGCTGAATCCAGGCCAACCGTACGTACCCCCGCCGATCGGCTGTTCTCTAGGTCGAGTCGCCCTGAAAGCATCGAAACTGCGGGGGCGATCATGGAATCACCTCGCATTAACGTTTCTGCAAGCCTTTCTGAACGGCGCCCCAACACCAGGCGGGGCGCTCAAGGGGGTACCAACCATGTCCGAAGACACCCATGCCTCGGAGCTGACCCGGCGCCGGATGCTGCAGGGGGCCGCCGTGGCCCTGACCGCGGCCGCCGGCACCGTCGTGCTCGGCGTCGCCGGGCCGACCAGCAAGTCGGCGACGGCGGCGGACCCGGGGGCGTCCGACACCTTCGACGAGGTTTTCCAGGGCCGCCGCATCCAGGGCCGCCCGGTCACCGACGGCAGCAGCCACCACCACGGCGGCGCCGGCTACTCGGTCCGGATCGACGGCGACGAGCTGCACATGATGCGCAACGCCGACGGCACCTGGATCAGCGTCGTCAACCACTACCAGACCTTCGCCACGCCGCGTTCGCTCGCCCGCGCGGCCGTCACCGAGCTGCAGGGCGCCACGCTCGTGCCGGTCGCGACGGTCTGAGCAACGAGTCCGAACACCCGGACCCGTCACACCACTTCACACCCAAGGGGGGACTCATGGCAGTCCGCAAGAACCAGGCGACCCTGACGACCCAGGAGAAGCGCGCCTTCGTGAACGCCGTGCTCGAGCTCAAGCGGGCCGGCGGCTACGACTCCTTCGTCACGACCCACAACAACTTCATCATCAGCGACACCGACAACGGCGAGCGGGTCGGCCACCGTTCGCCGTCCTTCCTGCCCTGGCACCGGCGCTACCTGCTGCAGTTCGAGGAGGCCCTGCAGGCGATCGACCCGACCGTGACCCTCCCGTACTGGGACTGGACGGCGGACCGCACCACCACCGCCTCGATCTGGGACGCGGACTTCATGGGCGGCAACGGCCGCAGCAGCGACGGCCAGGTGACCACCGGGCCGTTCGCCTACTCCGCCGGCAACTGGACGCTGAACGTGCGGCCGGACAGCCGCACCTTCCTGCGCCGCCAGTTCGGGGCCTCGGTCGCCCAGCTGCCGACCCGCTCCGAGGCCACCGGCGTGCTCGCCATCGCCGCGTACGACGCCGCGCCCTGGAACAGCGCCTCGGACGGCTTCCGCAACAACCTGGAGGGCTGGCGCGGGGTCAACCTGCACAACCGGGTGCACGTCTGGGTCGGCGGTCACATGACCACCGGTATGTCGCCGAACGACCCGGTGTTCTGGCTGCACCACTGTTTCATCGACAAGCTCTGGTCCGAGTGGCAGAAGCTCCACCCGTCCTCGGGCTACCTGCCGACGGCCGGCACGGCGAACGTGGTCGACCTCAACGAGACCATGAAGCCGTGGAACAACGTCACCCCGGCGGACATGCTCGACCACAGCGCCCGGTACACCTACGACACCGGCTTCTGATCCACCCGCCCGTCCCGGCCGGTCACCGGCCGCCGGGACGCCGACGGCCCCCGAGCGCGTGCTCGGGGGCCGTCGGCGGGAGCGGGGAGGGTCAGATGACCGTCTCCGCCTCCAGGTAGCGCTCCTGCGGCACGGTCTTGAGCTCGGCGACGGCCTCGCCGAGCGGCACCAGATTGATGTTGGTGCCCTGCAGGGCGGTGATGTGGCCGAAGGCGCCCTTGTGGACGGCCTCCACGGCGTGCCAGCCGAACCGGGTGGCGAGCACCCGGTCGTACGCGGTCGGGGTCCCGCCGCGCTGCGTGTGGCCGAGGATCACCGGGCGGGCCTCCTTGCCCAGCCGGTGCTCCAGCTCACGGGAGAGCTGGGTGGCGATGCCGGTGAACCGCTCGTGGCCGTAGATGTCCTTGCTGCCCTCTTCCCAGTGCATGGTGCCGGGCTCGGGCTTGGCGCCCTCGGCGCAGACCACGATCGCGAACTTCTTCTGCCGGTCGAAGCGCTCGCGCACGACGGCGGTCAGCTTGTCGATGTGGAAGGGGCGCTCCGGGACGACGATCGCGTGGGCGCCGGCGGCCATGCCCGCGTTGAGGGCGATCCAGCCGGTGTGCCGGCCCATGACCTCGACGACCATGACCCGCTGGTGCGACTCGGCGGTGGTCTTCAGCCGGTCCAGCGCCTCGGTGGCGACCGAGACGGCGGTGTCGAAGCCGAAGGTGACATCGGTGGCGGCGATGTCGTTGTCGATGGTCTTCGGCACGCCGACGATCGGCAGGCCCGCGTCGCTCATCAGCTTGGCGGCCTTGAGGGTGCCCTCGCCGCCGATCGGGATGACGGCGTCCAGACCGAGGTCCGCGCAGTACCGCTTGGCGCGCTCGACGCCGTCCCGCAGATGACTCGGCTGCACTCGCGAGGAGCCGAGGATGGTGCCGCCCTGGGCGAGGATGCCGCTCACCGAGTCCAGGGTCAGGGGGCGGTGGACGCCCTCCAGGAAACCTCGCCAGCCGTCCTCGAACCCGATGATCTCGTCACCGTGGTCGACCACCCCCCGGTGGACCACGGAGCGGATCACCGCGTTCAGGCCGGGGCAGTCACCGCCGCTGGTCAGCACTCCAATACGCATTAGCTTTGCAACTCCCGAGCAGAACCGAACGGCCGGACTACAGGCTGGGACGACGAACCGTCACCGTAGCGGCCTGATCCCACACCGTGATGGCGAGGAGATGACCGTGGAGTGAAGGACTGGCCGATCCGGACAGAACGCCCGAAATCGGCCGTGCAGTCGAGCATACGGCTCCTGCGTCCGGCCGGGCAGGAGCCGACGCGGGAGCGGCGCCGTCGGCGCCCCCGCGCGGAAGTGCGGCCTGCTGCCGAGGAGGGTGTGCAGCCGGCAGCCCCATTGTCGTACGTCCCGGCCCGCCTGTGGACCGGGTGACCGCATCGCGGGCACCCGGTCGGAGCGGGCCGGCGTACTAGGCGGGGCGCGAAGTGGCCGCGATGCGCTCGGCGCGCAGCGCGTCGTACCAGGTGGTGTCGGCCGGCGGCAGGGCGTTCACGTCCAGCGCCAGCTTGATCAGCATGTCCGCGACCGCGGGGTTGCGGGCCATCACGGGGCCGTGCAGGTACGTCCCGAAGACGGTGTCCCGCCAGGCGCCCTCGGTGCCGTCCCCGGTGCCGTTGCCCCGGCCCGCGGTGACGGTGGCCAGCGGCTGGACGCCCTGGCCGAGGTGGGTGACGCCCTGGTGGTTCTCGAAGCCGGTCAGCTGCGGCAGGGCCAGGCGCGGGTCGACGTCGGCGAGCACGTCGCCGACGCAGCGGGCGCCCTCGCCGCGGGTGGTCCAGACGTCGAGCAGGCCGAGGCCCGGCTCGCGCTCGCCGAGGTCGTTGACGAATTCGTGGCCGAGGATCTGGTAGCCGGCGCAGACGGCGAAGATGATCGCGCCGTTCTCGGCGGCCCGGACCAGCCCGCTGTCGCCGCGCAGGCGCTCGGCGGCCAGCCGCTGCGGGCGGTCCTCGCCGCCGCCGATCAGGTAGATGTCCCCACTGGTGGGCACCGCCTGGTCGGAGCGGACGTCGATCCTGGTCACGTTGAGGTGGCGCTGGCGGGCCCGGCGCTCCACGACCAGGGCGTTGCCCCGGTCGCCGTAGGTGCTGAGCAGGTCGGGGTAGACCCAGACCACGCGCAGGCTGCTCTCACTCATCCTCGAAGGCCTTCCATCGTGAAGTGGGCTGCTGGGCCGGGCATCAGCCGGCCACGACCTTCCGCAGCTGCTGGAAGGCGGTGTAGTTGGCGATCGCCTCGATCCGGCCGGGCGGGGCCATCCGGACGGCCTGCTCCAGCGAGTCCACCACGTGGAACTGCAGCCCGGCGACCTCCAGGCGGACGGCGAGGTCCAGCTTGCGCTGCCCCATCACGAAGACCGGGTGCCCGGCGAGACGCTCGTAGTCGACGTCCCACAGCCACGAGGTGTCGGTGCCGTCGGCGTCGAGCGCGTTGACGGAGAGGATGACCGGGGCCGGCGGGCCGTCGATCAGCGAGAAGGTCTCCAGCCAGCCGGCCGGGTTCTTGGCCAGCAGCAGCCGGATGTCGCGGCCCTGGTACTGGACCACGTCGTAGCGGCCGGCCACGGCGGTCACCGACTGCATCCGCTCCAGCGCGACCTGCGGGGGCACGCCGAAGACGGCGGCTACGGCGGCGGAGCTGGTGGCGTTGGCCAGGTTGGCGCGGCCGGGCAGCTGGAGCTGGATCGGCCAGGCGCCGCGCTGCGGGTCGATCACGTGGGTGCCCTGGAGCGCCCAGTGCGGGTTGGGGCGCCGGAAGCCGCAGTCCTGGCAGAACCAGTCGTCGCCGGGGCGCTGCATCACGCCGCCGCAGGCGGGGCAGGACCAGGCGTCCTCCTTCCAGGCCTGTCCGGCGGCCACCCAGACCACCTTCTTGCAGGAGGAGGCGGCCCAGGTCACCAGCGGGTCGTCGGCGTTGGCGATGACCACGGCCTCGGTGTCCTGGAGGCCCTCACGCCACTTCTCGGCCATCATCCGGGTCTCGGCGGCACGGTCGAGCTGGTCGCGCGAGAGGTTGAGCAGGGCGATCGCCTTCGGGTGGGTGTCGCGGGCGACCCCGGCCAGGTACTTCTCGTCCACCTCGATGACGCCGAAGCGGGCGTCCGAGCCGCCGGCCAGGGCGGAGGTGATGCCGGCCGGCATGTTGGCGCCCAGGGCGTTGGAGACCACCGGGCCGGCGGCGCGCAGCGCCTCGGCGATCAGCCGGGTGGTCGTGGTCTTCCCGTTGGTGGCGCTGACCAGCACCACGTCCAGGTGGTCGGCGAGGGTGGCGAGCAGATCGGGGTCGAGCTTGAGGGCGATCTTGCCGCCGATCACCGAGCCGCTGCCTCGGCCCGCCTTCTGGGAGAGGGCGGCGGCCACCTTGCCGGCCGTGACCGCGATCTTGGCGCGGGCGGGCAGCGAGGCGTCGCGTGCGCCTGTGGGCTCCGATTCGGTGCCTGCCATGCTCAGTGGTTCCTCCTTGCTGCGGCACCGCCCGGGGCCGGATAACGGGCCGTCGGGCGGCGGGGACGGGGCCAGCCTACCGACTCCGTCGCCCGGCTCGACGCTCCGGACCCCGCGCCGCCTGCTGCGACGGCGCCGGCTGCCTCGTCCGAGCTGCCCTGACGTGGCGTCAGAACCGGCGGTGTACGGAGGGGCCTTGCACAGCGGGGGACGCCTCTTGCGGGGCGTCCGGTTCCCGCGGTGCGCCGCTGCGGCGGGCCCGCCGGGCACCTCGGCGGGCCCGGGGACGCGGCGGTCCGGACGGCGTGATCGCCGTCCGGACCGGTGCGTGTGGTGAGGATGTGGTGAAGAAACGACTACCTGCCCGGCCGGGTGGGCCAGGGGACGGGCAGCTCCTCGGCGGCCTCCGTCAGGTGCGCGGTGATCACCAGGGTGCCCTCCTCGACCTGGTAGTCCAGCGGCGCGGCCAGCTTGCGCATGGTGGCGATCAGCCCGGTGTTGGAGGAGTGGGTGACGGCGTAGACCGTCTCGACCCCGGCCTCCAGCGACAGCGCGGCCATCCGCCGCATCAGGTCGAGCCCCAGCCCGCGCCGCTGCCAGTCGTCCTCGACCAGCACCGCCACCTCGGCGCTGTCGTCGTCCCACATCAGGTGCCCGAGGGCGACGATCCGCCCGTCGGCGGCCTCGACCGCGAGGGTCTGGCCGTGCCGGGCGTCCAGCAGGTGCTCCAGATAGCGGTCGGCGTCCCGGACCGGGCCGTGGTAGCGCTTGCGCAGCGTCTCCGGGGAGCAGCGGTGGTGCATCGCCAGGGCCGCCTCGTGGTCGCCCGCGTCCGCGCGCCGGACGGTGAGGTCCGCCCCGGCGGGCAGCCTCAGCCGGGCGCTGACGTCCGGCACCCGGGGGCCGAGCAGGGTGTCCAGCTCCACCAGGGCCTGCGCCCGGGCGAACTCGGTCGGGGTGAACGGCAGGTGCGGGCGGCTGAGCTCGATGAGGTCGCCGGACGGCACCGGCAGCCGCATCACATGCCCGTCGACCCCGGCGTCGCCGCGCCGGGCCGCGCCCGGGTACTGCCGGATGGCGCACTGCCCGAACAGCCGGCGCAGCGCGATCGGCAGTTCGGCGGCGTCCAGCGCGGTGCGGGTCGCCAGCGCCAGGACATGGGTGGGCACGTCGACCAGGTCGTGGGCGTCCGCCGGGTCGCTCCAGATGTCGTGTCCGCCGGCCGCGGCCACCATCGCGGCCAGATCGGCCCGGGTGAGCCTGTGCGGCGCACGGACGAAGAACTCGTCGACGGTGCCGTTCGGCAGCGGGTGGGACTGCATCGAGATGATGTTGACCTGCCGCTGCGCGAAGGCCGTGCAGACCCGGGCCAGACTGCCCGGGGAGTCCTGCACCGTGGTGCGGACCCGCCAGAGCGTGGTCTGCTCGAAGTCGTGCAGCGGCCCCTTCAGGCCGTCCGCGCCGGGCGCGGCCGGGGGCTCCGGCGCGTTCGGGGCCGGTGGGCCGTGCAGATGGTGCCGGTGCGACCACCAGGTGTGGAACAGCGCCGTGGCGATCAGGGCCACGGCGGAGGCGCCGAGCACCACCGGGCCCTCCGGGCCGTTGACGACGATCTTGGCCACCAGGTCGGCGGCGGTCACCGAGAGGAAGATCGCGGCGAGCTCCACGGTGTCGCGGCGCCAGCGGTGGGATCTGGCGCCGCGCCGCTGGGCACGGGAGGGGGTCGGCGAGTGGTCGGTGCGTTCGGTCGTCGTCAGAGGCTCCGTGTGCTCCATGGCATCAATCTGCCGCTCCGGTGTTTCGCGATCACGAATCCCCCGTGACCTGTCGGTAAATGTCGGTGATTTCGCGCGCTCTTGGGCTCGGGGCGGTGCTTTCGCGCGCCCGGCTCCGGTGTCGGTTACGCGGCCCCGGCGGCGAGCAGGTCGGCGGCGGCCGACCTCACCTCGGCGAGGAGGAGGTCCAGATCGGCCTCGGTGGTGTCGGCGTTGAGCAGGCAGGCGCGCAGCATCTCGTGGCCGTCGAGCCGGGCGCCGGTGACGAAGACCCGGCCGCGCCTTTGCACCGCCACCGGCAGCTCCCGGTTGAGGCCGTCCAGCGCCGCCTCGTCGAGGCCGGCGGCGCGGTGACGGAACGCCACGATCGAGGTCTGCACCTCGGCCAGCAGCTCCAACTCGTCTTCCGCCTCGATGAGTTCACCGAGGCGGCGGGCCAGTGCGGTGCACCGGGCGATGTCCCGGGCGATGCCGTCGCGGCCCCGGTGGGCGATGGTGGCCCAGACCTTGAGGGCGCGGAACGGGCGGGTCTGCTCGGTGCCGTACTCGGAGAACCAGCCGAGCGAGCCGGCGGCCTCGTCACGCAGGTAGGACGGCACCAGGCTGAAGGTGGCGCGCAGCTCCTCGGTGTCGCGCACCAGCGCGCAGCCGCAGTCCACCGGGACGCCGAGCCACTTGTGCGGGTCGAGGGCGAGCGAGTCGGCCCGCTCCAGGCCGGCGTAGCGGTGGGCGATCCGCGGGTCCAGGACGCCGAAGGCCCCGTACGCGCCGTCCACGTGCAGCCAGAGGCGCTGCTCGGCGCAGACGTCGGCGATCGGCCCGAAGGCGTCCACCGCGCCGGTGCCGACCGTGCCGGCCGAGGCGACCACCAGGAACGGCAGCAGTCCGGCCGCCCGGTCGCGCTCGATCGCGGTCCGCAGGGTGGCCGGGTCGAGCCGGCCGTCGGGGCCGGTGGCGACGGTGCGCAGGTGCCGGCTGCCCAGGCCGAGCAGCTCGGCGGCCTTGCGTACGCAGGAGTGCGTCTCGCCGGTGACGTAGCCGACCAGCGGCGGCATTCCGGCGAGGCCGTCCTCGCGGACGTCCCAGCCGGCCGCGCGGGCGGCCCGGTCGCGGGCGGCGGCCAGGCAGACGATGGTCGCCATCGAGGTGCCCGAGGTGAGCAGGCCGCCGCCGGCCGGGTGGGGGAAGCCGACCAGTTCGGCGATCCAGCGGACCACGGCCCGCTCCAGGTGGACGTCGGCGTGGTCGCCGCCGGCCGAGCTGGGGTTCATGGCGGAGGCGGCGAGCGTGGCGAGGACGCCGGCGGGCGCGGGCGCGGAGTTCACCCAGCCGAAGAAGCGCGGGTTGCCGTTGCCCATGGGGTACGGCAGCACGTCCGCGTCGATGGCGCCGAGCAGCTCGGCGAGCGGGCGGCCGGTCGCGGGCAGCGGCGCGTCCAGCAGGCGTTGCCGGGCGTCGTCGTCCATCGGCTGCCAGACCGGGCGCTCGGGCAGCTCGGCGAGGTAGTCGGAGACCAGGTCGGCGGCGGCGTGCGCGGCGGCGCGGAAGTCCTCGGAGGTCACGGCGGGCTCCTGGTGGTACGGGGCCTGGTGGCGCGGCGTCCTCGGCGCACCCGGATATCAACCCGATCCTACGAAGACGGGCCCGCGCCGTGCGGCGCGGGCCCGTTCCTCGGGACGGTCGTCCGTCCGGGGAGCTCACCGGTGACGGACGGTGGTCAGTCCAGCGAGGCGGAGAGCCCGCTGGCGGAGCGGCAGTAGCCCTGCATCTCCTTGTTCGTGATCTTGGCGCAGAGCCGGCCGGCCGCGCCGCCGTCCGTGTAGTTGACCGTGTAGTAGCTGACCAGGCCCTCGGCGCAGGCCTTGCGCTGCCAGCCGTCGGCGGCGGTCGCGCACTGCTGGGCGGCCCAGTCCTCCCGGTCCAGGTTGTACTTCATGGTTCGCGAGCCGACGCCCCGGCTGCAGTCCACCGCGCCGCCGCTCGCCTTGCCGTTCAGGCACCACTTCAGCGCCTCGCCGTACACCTCGGGGTGGTTCGGGTAGTCGTGCGAGGAGAGGAAGAAGGTGGGCGCGTAGAAGTAGCAGGCGGACTGGAACAGGGCCGGCTGGTCCTTGCACGGGTAGAGCGGGTCCTGGGCGAGCTTGTCGGCGGGCAGGTTCGCCTTCGCCTTCTCGTCCTCCTCGTCCGGGCCGAAGAGCTGCATGAACAGGCCCTCCGAGCAGCGGATCCGGTTCTGGTCGGTGGTGAACTTGTTGCACAGGTCGCGGGCCTTGGCGACGTCCTGCTTGGCGACGAACATCGTGCCGTGGCCGACGCCGTGGATGCAGGGGCCGCTGTTCTTGGGCGCGCAGAGCTTCAGCAGGTCCACCTCGGGCTGCGCGGAGGCGTTCAGCATCTCCTCGACCGCGCCGTGCAGGTAGCCCGCCGCGCAGGTCTCGTGCGGGAAGGAGATGACCTTCTGGAAGTCGGCGTTGTACCGCTTGACGGCCTCGTGCCCGAGCTCGTGCGCGATCGGGTGGCAGAACCGGACGGTGTACGGCAGCTGCTTGGTGATCCGGTCGAGGTCCGCCAGTGCCACGCCCGGGTCGCTGGCCTGCATCTCGGCGATCATCTTGTTGCGCAGGGTCGAACGGGTCCACACCGCGGGGTCACCGGTCGGGGTGGCGCTCGCGGCGGCCGTCGCGCCGCCGGCCGGGGGCGCGCCCGAGACCGCCTGGCCGGCCGCCCCCGGGGCGGTCGCCGAGCTGCTGGTGCTGGGCGTCCAGTCGGTGACGGCCACCGATCCGAGGCCCAGGACTCCCAGCAGGAACGCGGTGAGAATCGCGAATACTCGCGGCTGCATGACGAGATCCCCCGGCGGATCGAGATGGACGGTTCGCTCCCCATCCTGACGGCACGGGGGCGGGATTCCGCGTTTTCGGCCGCCATTCGGGAGGTGTCGGCGACGCTATCGCACGTCGCACCCGCTCAACGAAGCGGGATGGCCGAGGGTCACCACCCGGACGGCGGCGCCCGATCGCCGCCGCCCGGGGATGACGGCCGTTCACAGTTCCAGGGTCACCTGGTACTCCGTGAGCCAGGTGTTGAGGTCCAGGGCCAGGTCGGCCCCGAGTCGCACGCTCTGCGGGTCGGTGTCCGGGGCGAGTGCGTCGGTGAGCGCCCGGCGGTCCAGCAGGCCCAGGACGGGGGCGTCGCCGTCGGCGGCCAGCTCGGCGAGCTCGGCCCGCAGCAGCGCCGGGTAGCTCGGGTCCTGGACGACGGGGTAGGGGCTCTTCACCCGGTCGGCGATCTCGGCCGGCAGCAGGTCGCGGACGGCGGCGCGCAGCAGGCTCTTCTCCCGCCCGTCGAAGCTCTTCATCGCCCAGGGGGTGTTGAAGACGTACTGCACCAGCCGGTGGTCGCAGAACGGCACCCGGACCTCCAGGCCGTTGGCCATGCTCATCCGGTCCTTGCGGTCCAGCAGGATGCAGACGAAGCGGGTGAGGTTGAGGTAGGAGATCTCGCGCATCCGCCGCTCGACCGGGTCGGCGTCCGGCAGGTGCGGGACTTCGGCCAGCGCCTCGCGGTAGCGGGCCCGCCGGTACTCGTGCACGTCGAGCTTGTCGATCAGGCCCCGGTCCAGCAGCTGTTCGCGCGGGCCGGCGCCCGTGCCGCCGAGCTGGGTGACCGCGTCCACCCACGGGAAGTCCTCGGCGGCGATCAGCTTCGGGTCGTGGTACCAGCGGTAGCCGCCGAACAGCTCGTCGGCGGACTCGCCGGACAGCGCCACCGTGGACCTCTCGCGCACGCCCCGGAAGAGCAGCAGCAGCGAGATGTCCATGTCGCCGAAGCCGCCGGGGGTGTCGCGGGCCCGCAGGACGGCGGCGCGCTGCGCCGGATCGGTGAGCGCGGCGCTGTCCAGCTCGATGACGCTGTGGTCGGCGCCGACGTGCCGGGCCAGCATCCGGGCGTACGGGCCGTCCGGGGTGGAGCGGACCTCGTCGGCCCGGAAGTGTTCGCTCTGGCCGGTGAAGTCCACCGCGAAGGAGCGCACCGGGCCGGCGCCGGCCGTGCGCAGCGCCCGGGCGGCGATGGCGGTGACGGCGCTGGAGTCGAGCCCGCCGGAGAGCAGCGAGCAGAGCGGGACGTCCGCCTCCAGCTGGCGGTGGACGATGTCCTCCAGCAGGGCGCGGACGGTGGAGACCGTGGTCTCCAGGGTGTGGGTGTGCTCGCGGGCCTCCAGCGCCCAGTACCGCCGCACCGAGAGACCCTCGCGGCGGATCCGGACCACATGGCCGGGCCGCACTTCGGCGACGCCCCGGTAGACGGAGCGGCCGGGGGACTTGGTGACGGCGAGCATCTCGCGCAGCCCGTCCAGGTCGACCACCGGCCGGACGTCGGGGTGGGCCAGGACGGCCTTGGCCTCGGAGCCGAAGATCACGCCGTTCGGCGTGCGGTAGTAGTGCAGCGGCTTGACACCCATCCGGTCGCGGACCAGCAGCAGCTCCTGCTTGCGGGAGTCCCAGAGGGCGAAGGCGAACATGCCGTTCAGCCGCTCGGCCAGGCCCTCGCCCCACTCCAGGTAGGCGTGCAGCACCACCTCGGTGTCGCTGCGGGTGCGGAACCGGTGGCCGGCCGCCTCCAGCTCGGCGCGCAGCTCGCGGTGGTTGTAGACCTCCCCGCTGTAGGTGAGGGCGGCCAGGACGCGGCCGTCGTGCTCGGCGGTCATGGGCTGGGCGCCGCCCTCGATGTCGATCACGGCGAGGCGGCGGTGGCCGAGTGCGGCGTGCCGCTCCAGGTGGACCCCGCCGGCGTCCGGGCCGCGGCAGAGCTGGGTCCGCGTCATCGCGTCGAGCACTGGACGTTGGGCGGTGAGGTCGCGCTCGAAGTCGACCCATCCGGTGATCCCGCACATCAGCAAGCCTCCGGTCTTCCGCTGCGTATCTCCGATGCGTATGCGGAGTATCACGCTACGTGCCGGACCGGGATCGCTACAAGGGTGTGTCGACGGGGTGGCGCACCGGCGCCGGTCCGGGTGGCGGGACGCCACCGGCCCGCCGGGCGCGAGTCCTAGGGTCTCGCTTGACCCGAATGTCTCAAGTCCTGCCCGAAATCGGGCAGGATCTTTGATCTCCTCGCCGGATCCGGCCTAGGCTCCCCATTCGTGTCCAGCTCACCCGGCTCCTCGCACCCTCACGACGACCTGCTCGCCCACCTCACCCGGACCAGCCCGCTCGGGCCCCGCGAGGCGGCGCGGGTGGTGGCGGAGGTGCTGGCGTACTTCTCCGAGACGACCGAGGAGTACGTCCGCCGCCGCCACGGCGAGCTGCAGGCACGCGGCCTGACCAACGAGAAGATCTTCGCCCGGCTGGCCGAGGAGCTGCCCGCCCGGCGCGTCGCGGCGCCCGGGCTGTCGGCCCGCCAGCTGCGCCGGATCGTCTACGGCTGAGTTTCCCCGCCCCTCGCCCGCCCCGTTCAAGGAGTCCACCAAGATGTGCGGAATCGTGGCCTACATCGGCCCCAAGGACGCGACCCCCTTCCTGCTGGAGGGCCTGGCTCGGCTGGAGTACCGCGGCTACGACTCGGCCGGCGTGGCCGTCGCCGGCCGCACCGGCGGCCTCAAGGTCCGCAAGGTCAAGGGCCGGGTCGCCGACCTCGCGGCGGTCGTGCCCGCCCGGTTCAAGGGCGGCACCGGCATCGGCCACACCCGTTGGGCGACCCACGGCGTGCCCAGCGACGCCAACGCCCACCCGCACCTGGACAACGCCGAGCGCATCGCCGTCGTCCACAACGGCATCATCGAGAACGCCGACGAGCTGCGGGCCAGGCTGGCCGCCGACGGCGCCGTCTTCCGCTCCGAGACCGACACCGAGGTGCTCGCCCACCTGATCGCGGCGCACACGGCGGAGGGCACGGAGCTGGAGGACGCGGTGCGTGCCGCGCTCGGCAAGGTGGTGGGCACCTACGGCATCGCCGTGCTCGACGCCGAGCAGCCCGACCGGATCGTGGTCGCCCGCAACGGCAGCCCGATCGTGCTCGGCATCGGTGAGAAGGAGATGTTCGCCGCCTCCGACGTCTCCGCCCTCGTCCGCTACACCCGCCAGGTCGTCCACCTGGAGGACGGTGAGCTGGCCACCGTCCGCGCCGACGGCTTCCGCACCTTCACCGAGGACGCCCGCACCACCCACCGCCAACCGTCCACCGTGGACTGGGAGATCGACTCCTACGACACCGGCGGCTACGAGCACTTCCTGCTCAAGGAGATCCACGAGCAGCCCGGCTCGGTCGAGCGGACCCTCAGCGGCCGGCTCGACGAGCGGTTCGCCACCGCGCACCTCGGCGGTCTCAACCTGGACGCCCGCGAGCTGCGCGAGATCCGCCGGGTCAAGATCCTCGGCTGCGGCTCCGCCTACTACGCCGGCGAGATGGGCGCCCAGCTGATCGAGGAGCTGTCCCGCATCCCCGCCCACAGCGAGCCCGCCTCGGAGTTCCGCTACCGCAATCCGGTGATCGAGGCGGACACCCTCTACGTGGCGGTCAGCCAGTCCGGCGAGACCTACGACACGCTCGCGGCCGTCCAGGAGATCAAGCGCAAGGGCGGGCGGGTGCTCGGCGTCGTCAACACCGTCGGCAGCGCCATCGCGCGCGAGTGCGACGGCGGCATCTACCTGCACGCCGGACCGGAGATCTCGGTCGCCTCCACCAAGGCCTTCACCTCGACGGTGGTCGCCTTCGCGCTGCTCGCCCTGCACTTCGGCCGCATCCACGACCTCTCGCCCGCCGACGGCCGACGGATCGTGGCCGGGCTCAAGGCCCTGCCCGACCAGATCCGCGAGATCCTCGCGCAGGGCGACGGGATCGCCGAACTCGCCGCCGAGTACGCCGAGTCCGAGGGCATGATGTTCATCGGCCGGGTCCGCGGCTACCCGGTGGCCCGCGAGGGCGCGCAGAAGCTCAAGGAGATCTCCTACGTCCACGCCGAGGCCTACCCCGCCAGCGAGCTGAAGCACGGCCCGCTCGCGCTGATCAGCCCCGAGCTGCCGACCGTCGCGCTGGTGCCGGACGACGAGCTGCTGGACAAGAACCTCACCACTCTCGGCGAGATCAAGGCCCGTTCCGGCCGGGTGCTGGCCATCGCCCACCGCCGGCCCGACGCCAAGCTCGCCGACCACTGCGTCCTGGTGCCCAAGAGCGAGCCCGAGTTGGACCCGCTGCTCCTCAACATCCCGCTCCAGCTGCTGGCCTACCACGCCGCTGTGGAGCTGAAGCGCGATGTCGACAAGCCGCGCAACCTGGCGAAGAGCGTGACGGTCGAGTAGCGGGTGGCCGGCCGTGCGGCCTCCGGGGGCTCCCGGGGCCGCCCGGTCGCTCGCTCCGGCGGGATCGGCCGCCCGGCGCCCGTGGGCGCGGGGCGGCCGTTCGCGTGGTCGCGGCCGGTGCGGTCGCGGCCGGTGCGGTCCGGGTCGGCCCGGGTTCGGGCCCCCCGGGCTCGGAGATGATTGACTTTGCCAACCATCGCGGCCTACTGTCGACAGAAGCTTGATGTTGTCAACTATCAAGCGGTTCAAAATTTCCTGTCGGGAGTACTGTCATGAAGGCCTTCACCGATTCCGATCCCGCCGCCGTCGTCGCCGGGCTGCGCGCCGCCTTCGCGAGCGGCCGGACCCGCCCGGTCGCCTGGCGCCGGGAGCAGCTCGCCGCCCTGCGCGCGCTGCTCACCGGGCGGAGCGAGGAACTCCTCGCCGCGCTGCACGCCGACCTCGGCAAGGGTCCCGCCGAGGCGTACCGCACGGAGATCGCCTTCACCCTCAACGAACTCGACCACACCGTCCGGCACCTGGACGAGTGGCTGAGCCCGCGGTCGGCCGCCGTCCCGGAGGCGTTCCGGCCGGCCACCGCCCGGGTGGTCCGGGAGCCGCTCGGCGTGGTGCTGGTCATCGCGCCCTGGAACTACCCGCTCCAGCTGGCCCTCGCCCCGGTCGTGGGCGCCCTGGCGGCCGGCAACGCCGTCCTCGTCAAGCCCAGCGAGCTGGCCCCGGCCACCTCCGCCGCCCTGGCCCGGCTGATCCCGCGCTACCTCGACCCGCGGGCCGTGGCCGTCGTCGAGGGCGCGGTGCCCGAGACCACCGCCCTGCTGGAGCAGCGCTTCGACCACATCTTCTACACCGGCAACGGCGCGGTCGGCCGGATCGTGATGGCCGCCGCCGCCCGCCACTTGACCCCGGTGACCCTGGAACTCGGGGGCAAGAGCCCGGTGGTGGTCGATCCGGGCACCGACCTGCGGGTGACCGCGCGGCGGCTGGCCGCCGGCAAGTTCCTCAATGCCGGGCAGACCTGCGTCGCCCCCGACTACGTCCTCGCCGTCGGCGGCACCGGCCCGGCCCTGGCCGAGCACCTGGCCGAGGCCGTCCGAGCGCTCTACGGCGAGGACCCGGCCGCCCACCCCGAGTACGGCCGGATCGTCAATACCCGCCACTTCGACCGCCTCGCCGCACTGCTCGGCGACGGCCGGGTGGTGGTCGGCGGTGGCCACGACCGTGCCACCCGCTTCATCGAGCCCACCGTGCTCGCCGGGGTCGACCCGGAGGCTCCGGTGATGCGCGAGGAGATCTTCGGTCCGGTGCTGCCGGTGCTGGAGGTGGCCGACCTGGACGCGGCGATCGCGTTCATCACCGACCGGGAGAAGCCGCTCGCCCTCTACGCCTTCACGGAGTCGGAGACGACCAAGCGCCGGCTCGCCGAGGAGACGTCCTCCGGCGCGCTGGTCTTCGGCCTGCCGGTGTCCCATCTGGCCGTACCCGAACTTCCGTTCGGTGGCGTCGGGGAGAGCGGTATGGGCAACTACCACGGGGAGTACTCGCTGGCGACGTTCAGCCACACCAAGGCGGTGCTCGACAAGCCGCTGGGCTGAGCCCGGTGTCCGGCACGCGGGTGCTGCCCACCCCCCCCGGTGGGCGGGCCCGGCCGGCGCCCCCCGGGATCCTTCCGGCCGGTCGGGTGGCGCCGCACGCGCCGCCCCGGGCGGTGTGCCGCAGACCCGCCCGGAAAAGCACGCCGCTTCGCGCCGGCACCTGCTACAGTCGATGTCAGTTGCAGTTTTGGTTCCCATGAACTCTGTGTGCGCCTGCCGGTTGTAACCGCTGGCGCATTTTTGTTTTCCCGAATTTTCCTCGGGTGGGCCTCATCGCGGCGACGCGGGACTTCGCGAGGTGCGAAGCTCCGGAATTGCCCTTTCAAGGAGAATTTTTATGGCTAATGGCACTGTGAAGTGGTTCAACGCGGAGAAGGGCTTCGGCTTCATCGAGCAGGAGGGTGGCGGCCCGGACGTCTTCGCCCACTACTCGAACATCAACGCCCAGGGCTTCCGTGAGCTGCTCGAGGGCCAGAAGGTCGAGTTCGACGTCACGCAGGGCCAGAAGGGCCCGCAGGCGGAGAACATTCGCCCCCTGTAGTACGAACCGCTGAACGGCCCCGGCCGAACAGCACGGGCCTGCACTGCGCTTGACGCGCGGTGCAGGCCTTTCGGCGTGTCCGGGCAGGGACCGGCGGCCGTCCCGACGACCGGTGGGGCCGACCCGTCGCGCGGCGCCGGGCCGGGCCGGGCCGAAGGCGGCACGCCCCGGCCCCCTGCCTCTGCCGGGCCCGGTCCGTTAGCCTGGCGGTATGCCGAACCCGGATCCGTTGCTCATCAGTATCACCGCGATGGTGGAGTCGACGGGCAGTAATCAGATGCCGATCACCGTGGTCGTCCCCGGCGCGGTCATCACGGGGCGGCTCGCCGCCGAGACCGTCTGGCGTGAACGGGTCGCCGAGGTCCTGGAGGCCTCGGACCACCTCAAACCGTTCGCGCCGCTCTTCGCGGACGGGGTGGTACCCCCCGACGGCCCGGTGACCCACCTGCACCTGCACCTCGCCAAGATCCTTCAGGGCAGCTTCGGGCTCCCGCACACCGGCGGGATGTACCGCATCGCCATCGAGGACGTCAGCAGCTGGACCCTGGGGGACCTCAGCTACTCGGACCAGTGACGGGCCGGGGCACCCCGCCTCGGCGGGGTGCCCCGTGATCCGACCGGTGCGCCGGCCCGTTCGGTGCGACCGGTGTGTGGTGGCCGGCGTGCGGTGACCGGTGTCGCGTGTTCGCTGTGGCGTCACCGGCGCGCGGGCGGTCCGCCGCGACGTTCAGTCGGTGGTCCGGCGCGCGGCCAGCGTGTTGAGCAGTGCGGCGCCGCGTTCGGCGTCGTCGACGCTGACCGCGAACTCCACGCCCGTGCGCGGGTGGATGACCAGGCATTCGCCGCGGCGGAGCATCACGGTGGTGCCCAACCCGCTCAGCCGGTAGCCCCAGCCGCCGACCTGGGCGGGAGTGCGCTGCTCGACGCGGGCCGACTCGATGGCCTGGATCGGCCAGCGCCGGACCGGCCAGCCCGCGGGGCCGAAGGCGACCTCCAGGCCCTTCGGTGTCACCCGGGCCTGGACGGAGGAGCAACCGAACATCACCCCGGCGACGAGGACGAGCGGGGCGACCACCGCCCAGGGCGCTCCGATCAGCCCGCCGGCGGCGGCGATCGCCGCGCCGGCCGCGGCCAGGCCGAGGACGGCGGCGGTCAGTTGGAGCCACGGGTTGGTCGTCCAGGAGAGCCAGACGAACCGCTCGCCCACGGGCACGTCGAGCACCGGGCCACCGGCCGGGGCCGGGGTGGACACGACGCCACGCCGGCCGGCCAGCAGCCCCAGCAGGCCCGCCAGTACCGCCGCGCCCAGGGTGAGGGCGACGGAGGGGCCGATGCCGGCGGCCTCGGTCCAGTCGGTCCGGTCCAGATTGGCCTGCACGACGGACATCTGCGCGCCGGTGAGCAGAACGCCGGTGAAGAGCAGGGTGGCACCGGCCCAGGGCCGTAGCGGACCGGCCGCCCGCCGGAAGGTCACGGCGAGGACCAGCAGCAGGACCACCCAGAGCGCGGCCGGGAAGAGCGGGACCGCCCAGAGCGGCATCGAGCCGTTCGGCCGGCCGCCCCCGCCCCAGTGGGTGGCCACCCGCCCCGGCAGCCGGTCGCCCGCCATCAGTGGCAGCGCGACCAGCGCTGCCAGGACGCCGGCCGACCAGGCCGCCGCGCTCCACCGTGCTCCTCGGTTCCCGTTCCCCCTGCCGCTCACGGCAGCCTCCTGATCAGTTCGACGAGATCGACTCTGCTGTACCCCAGGCGAGCCGCTTCGGCGACCAACGCGGCCGCCTGTTGCAGCAGTTCGGCTCGTTGGTCGGCGCCGCCGGCCACGGTCACGCCCCGGCCGCGGCGGAACTCCAGTACTCCTTCGTCCCGGAGGGCGCGCAGGCCCCGCAGGACGGTGTTGGCGTTGACGCCCAGTGCGCGGGAGAGCTCCCGGGCGGGCGGCAGCCGGTCGCCCGGCGCGCATTCGCCCTCGGCGATCGCGCGCCGGATCGCACCCGCGACCTGCTCGTGCAGGGGGCGGCTGTCCGTGAGGTCCAGCTTGAGCAACATGATGACAGTGACAGTAGCACCATCCCGTCATGAAGGAGCCGGGCGTTAGCCGGGGGGGGCCGGGACCGCCGGGCC
>NZ_JBHYYB010000024.1:63459-119223 GCF_042752535.1 Kitasatospora sp. NPDC059327
TTACAAAATTTTTTACTTTCACATAACCACCAGCCCGTATTGACGGCCCGGGCCGTTCCGGGGGGTTACCGGCCCCGCCCGGCTCGGGAGTGGGTTCGGCTCAGTGGTGGGTTCGGCTCGGCGGTGCGGTCGATGGCCGGGCGGCTCAGTAGTCCACGCTGGGAGCGGCGGCGGTGGTGCCCAGGTCAGGGGTGTCGCGCAGCTCGATCGCGTCGGCGTGGGTCTCCAATTCGAGTACCACCAGCTCGTTGTGGCCCGGTCGCCAGAGCGGGGCCGGCGCGTACAGGGTGCGCTGCGGGCCCTGCCGGGTGTAGCGGCCGAGCAGGAAGCCGTTCAGCCAGAGCAGGCCCCGGCCCCAGCCCGGGAGGGCGACGAAGGCGTCGGCGGGGGTGTCGAGCGTCGCCTCGAACCGGTGGAACACCGGGTCGCCGTCGGCCGCCGGTGCGGCGTCCCGGCCGAAGGCGAGCGGGCCCGGGTCGGTGAGCGGGAGCGGGCGGATCTCCCAGTCGAAGAGGCGCTGCCGTTCGTGCGAGACGCCGCGGCCGATGCCCTTGCGGTCGTCGAGCTGCGGGCCGTAGTTCACCCGGCCCAGCGCCTCCACCAGGATGTCCAGCGTCACCCCGGCCGGCCCGGTCTCCAGTGACAGCGTCTCGCCGGGCGCGTTGCGGTCCAGCACGCCGAGCGGCACTCCGTCGGCGAACACCTGGGCGCGGTCGCCGATGCCGTCGATCCGCAGCGGCAGGGCGGGACGGGGGCCCGGGACCCGGGTGCGGTAGTGGATCAGGCCGAGGGACTGGCCGACCTTCTCCATCGGCTCCGGCGCCGCGCTGCGGACCGGCGCGGACAGCGTGTCGAGAGCGGCCAGCAGCCGGACGCGGCCGGTCGCGCTCCCGAGCCGGCGCGGGGCGACCCGCGGGGCGGGCTCCGGCAGCGCCACGTCGGGCAGCGGGGCGTACTTGGCGATGACCGCGCGGAACGCGTGGAACTTCTCGGTCAGTTCGCCCGCCTCCCCGATCGGCGCGTCGTAGTCGTAGCTGGTGGTGGTGGGTTGGAAGCCGGCCTCGTACGGGTGGGTGCCGGCGTGGTTGGCGCCCGCCCAGAAGCCGAAGTTGGTGCCGCCGTGCGCCATGTAGAGGTTGACCGAGGCGCCGGTCGCGAGGAGGTCGTCGAGGGCCCGGGCGGATTCCTCGGCGTCCCGCACGTGGTGCGGCCCGCCGAGCTGGTCGAACCAACCGATCCAGAACTCCATCGCCGTCAGCGGGCCCTTGGGCTGGTGGCGGCGCAGGACGGCGAACCGCTCGGCGGGCCGCGACCCGAAGGTGGCGGTGGCCAGGTGGCCGGGGACGGCGCCGCCCTGCTGCATGAACTCCTCGGCGCCGTCCGCGGTGAAGAGCAGGCAGTCCACGCCCCGGCCGAGCAGCCCGTCGCGCAGGTGGCCCAGGTAGGCCGCGTCATTGCCGTAACTGCCGTACTCGTTCTCGATCTGGACGGCGACCACCGGCCCGCCGCGGCTCGCCAGCAGCGGCAGGATCTCGGGCACGACGGCGTCGAACCAGCCGTCCACCTCGGCCAGGAAGGCCGGGTCGGCGCAGCGCAGCCGCAGGCCGTCGACGGCGAGCAGCCGGGCGGGGAAGCCGCCGAACTCCCACTCCGCGCAGATGTACGGGCCGGGGCGCAGGATCACGTCCAGGCCGTTCTCCTGAGCCAGTGCCGCGAACCGGGCGATATCCCGCCAGCCGGTGAAGTCGACCTCACCGGAGGGCAGTTCGTGGAAGTTCCAGGGGATGTAGGTGTCGACGGTGTTGGCGCCCATCGCGCGCAGTCGGCGCAGCCGGTCGTCCCAGAGGTCGGGGTGGACGCGGAAGTAGTGCAGGGCGCCGGAGATGATCCGGTGCGGTGCGCCGGCGCGGCGGAATCCGGTGTCGTCGTAGTCGAGCATGCGGGCCTGCCTTCGGTGCTGACGCGGTGGATCGCGTCGTGCCGGACGAGGGTGGGTGGGCAGACGGTCGGTGGACTGCCGATCTTCGGAGCCTACTCGGGGAGGTCCGCCGGGGTGGCCCGCGGGCGAAGGGCCTCGGGGGTGGCGTTGCCACGGGGAGGCGTTGCTGCGGGGAGGCATCGTTACGGGGGAGGTGTCGTCACGGGGGAGGGTCGGCTGTGGGGCGGGCCGGCGGGGGTGGTCTACGGCGCGGTCGGGCGGTGCGCGACCCGGAGGGCGGCCGGCCAGGGCGGGTTGGGGCCGGCGACCGAGCAGGTCAGGGCGGCCACCCGGGCGGCGAAGCGGCAGGCGTCGTGCACCTCGTCCGGGGTGAGCCCGTCGAGCCGGTCACCGAGGCGGCCGATCCCGCCGAGATGGTGCAGCAGTCCGCCGGTGAAGGCGTCGCCGGCGCCGACGGTGTCGACCACCACGGTCTCCGGGGCGGGGACGGTCACCCGCTCGCCGTCCAGGGAGGCGAGCGCGCCGCGGCTGCCCAGGGTGATCACGACCAGTCGGACACCGGCCAGGTGCCAGGTGTCGCAGGCGTGTTCGGGGGAGACCCCGGGCAGCAGCAGGTCGAGGTCGTCCGCGCTCAGCCGCAGGATGTCGGCGGCCGCGCACCAGCGCGGGAGCCGGGACCGGTAGAGCGCCGGATCGACCAGCAGCGGACGCACGTTGGGGTCGATCGACACGGTCGGGCGGCCCGGCACCCGGGTCAGCAGCTCCTCGATCCGGGGACCGCCGGGTTCACGCACCAGGGCGAGCGAACCGGTGTGCAGGCAGCTCGCGCCGGCCAGGGGGAGGGCGGCGAGTTCGGCCCGCGTCCAGGCCCAGTCGGCGGTGCCCTCGGCGTGGAACGAGTAGCGGGCCTGGCCCTGTTCGTCGAGGGTGGCGAGGGCCAGGGTGCTGGGCTCGGCGGCCCGTACGCAGCCGGCGAGATCGACGCCGGACGAGACGAGGTGCTGCCGGAACAGTTCGCCGAAGGGGTCGGCGGAGATCCGGCCGAGGAAGCGGGTCGGGGTGCCCAGTCGGGCCAGCGCGACGGCGGTGTTGGCGGGGCCGCCGCCGGGCAGCACCCGCAGCGTGAGTTCGCCGGGGCGCCGGTCGGCGGAGGAGCCGGTGAACGCGTCGGCGACGCACTCGCCGAGCACGGCGATCGGGAGTCGGCTCATCACGACCGCTTTCGGGGGAGGGCTCGCTTCGGGTGTGCTGCGGGCGCCTCGGGTGACACCGCGACGGTGCTCCGGGGCCACCTCAGGGTACTGGGGGCGCCGTGGGGGCGGGAGCGCCCGGCGCGGGCCGTCCGGCCAAGGGCCGCCCGACTGCCGTCCGGTGGGGTGTCCGGGCGGGCGGAGCGCGCCTAGACTGCGGAACTCTCGTGGTATTACCGACCGGTAGGGATGGGGAGTTCGGATGTCCGAGGAGCGGGTCCACGCGTTCGGGGACGATGCGTTGGGGGAGCACGACGCGGTCGCACTGGCGGCGCTCGTACGGTCCGGCAAGGTCGCGCCCGGTGAGCTGGCCGCCGCCGCGGCGGCGCGTGCCGAGCGGGTCGACGCGGCGCTCGCGCCCGTCGCGTTCGCCTCCTACGGGCAGCCGCGAAGCGCCCCGGCCGGTGACGGGGCCCCGTTGTTCGGGGTCCCGAGCTACCTCAAGGACAACGTGGACCTGAGGGGGATGCCCACCGGGCAGGGCAGTTCGGCGTTCCGCGCCAAGCCGGCGCGGCGCGACGCCGGCTTCGCCGAGCAGTTCCTGAGTACCGGTCTGGCGGTGCTGGGCAAGACCAGGATGCCGGAGTTCGGCCTCAACGCCTCGACCGAGTTCGCCGAGGCGCGGCCGGTGCGCAATCCGTGGCGGACCTCGCACTCGCCGGGGGCGTCCTCCGGCGGAGCGGCCGCGCTGGTGGCGGCCGGCGTCGTGCCGATCGCCCACGCCAACGACGGCGGTGGCTCGATCCGCATACCGGCGGCCTGCTGCGGTCTGGTCGGCCTGAAGCCGACACGCGGCCGGCTGGTGGCCAACGACCAGGGCCGCCGACTGCCGATCGACCTCGTCACCGACGGCGTGGTGACGCGCTCCGTGCGGGACACGGCCGCCTTCTTCGCCGCCGCCGAACTCCACCACCGCAACCCGGCGATGCCGCCGCTGGGCCTGGTGGAGGGGCCGGGCGACCGGCCGCTGCGGATCGGACTGGTGGCGGACTCCCCGCTCGCCGTCACCGACGGGCCGACCCGGCAGGCGGTCGAGCGGACGGCCGCGCGGCTGGAGGCGATGGGGCACAAGGTCACCCCGGCGACGCTGCCGTTCGGCGAGGACTTCTCCCGGGACTTCACGCTCTACTGGGGGTGTATCGCTTTCATGATCGCCAGCACCGGCCGCCTGCTGCTGGACCCGGGCTTCCAGGCGCGGAAGCTGGACGGCCTGACCACGGGTCTGCGGCGGCGCTTCCACCGCGAATTCCACCGTACGCCCGGTGTGCTGCGCCGTTTGAGGCAGGCCGAGGCGGCGTACGGCGGACTCTTCCGCGAGCACGACGTGATCCTCTCGCCGGTCCTGGCGCACGTGGCACCACCGATCGGGCACCTGAGCCCGAACGTGGCCTTCGACGAGCTGCTGGACCGGCTGGGCCGCTATGTGGCCTTCACCCCGGTGAACAACGTGACGGGCGGTCCGGGGATCTCGCTGCCGGCCGAGTCGGCCGGGAACGGGCTGCCGATCGGAGTGCACCTCTCGGCCGCGCACGGCCGTGAGCGGCTGCTGCTGGAGCTCGCGTTCGCCCTGGAAGCGGACCGGCCCTGGCAGCGGATCCAGGACTGAGGGCGGAGCCGGGGGCCGGCGTCGGTTCGTGGGCCGGCGCGGAGCCGTGGGCCGGCGTTGCTCCGGAACAGAGCGCCGACAGGTGGGCGGCGAGCTTTGATCGGGAATCGAGCACCGGCATGTGACCGAGCATCGACCGTCCCTCTAGCACTGATCGGGCACAGGGCGCCGACCGGGAAGTGAGCGCCGATCCGGGAGCGAGCCGAGCCCCTCGCTCCCGGCGCACGGCCGGCCGGGTGCTCAGCGCGGGCCCGGGGCGGCGATCGCCCGTGCCGCCCGCACCTCGCGGCGCAGCGGAGCCAGCACCCCGTCCTCCTCCGTGCCGGCGTCCGCGGTGCCCGAGGGATCCGTCTCGGAGGGCCCGGGCGGGGCGGCGGGCGGGCGCGGCGCCGGCGCCGGGTCCGTCGCGCCCGCCCGCAGGGCCTCGGCCAGCTCGTCGAGCTCAAGCTTGATGGCGGCGACCTCGGCGGCGGGAGGCGGGGGCACCCCGTGGTCGATCCGGACCCGGGTCGCGGTGGTGGCCTCCACGATCCGTTCGACGGCGATGACCAGCGGCCACCACGCGGCGGCCCGGGCTCCGGTGGGCGGCGGCTCGGTGAGCGCGCGCTGGAACTCCGACCGCACGGCGGACAGGTCGCGGTAGAGCCTGCGCCGGTGGCGGAGCCGGGCCGACTGGTCCCGGCCGGGCTCCGGGTCGAAGGCCAGCGCGACGTAGGCGGCCGTGTCCGCCGCCGCGTCCGCGAGCCGGTCGCCGATCCGGGTGTGCCAGGACTCCAGCCACAGCAGGTAGCCGGCGACCAGCGAGACCCCGCAGCCGATCAGCGAGTCGTAGAGCCGGGGTGCCACCAGCCGGAAGCCCTGGTGGTTGAGCAGGTCGGACAGCAGCAGGATGACCGGGGTGATGGCGGCGGTCTGGAAGGCGTAGCCCTTCGCGGAGAAGGCCGGGATCAGCATCGCGAGCACCGCGATCGTCGGCACGTCCCACCAGCCGCGCGGTACCTCGGCGAGGACCGGGATCGCGATCAGCAGGCCGATCGCCGTACCGAACGCCCGCAGCACGGCGCGGGAGAAGACGGAGCCGAAGTCGGGCTTCATGACGAAGGTGACGGTGAGGGCGACCCAGTACGAGCGGGGTACCGCGATCACCGAGACCAGCGTCTGGGCGAGGCCGATGCAGAGCGCCAGCCGCAGGCCGTACCGCCAGGACGCCCCGGAGAGCAGGGCGGCCCGGGCCGTGCGCCGGGCCCGGACGTGGAGGACGGCCGGGCGGCCGAGCCGGTCGATCCCCCCGAACGGGTCGGGCGCGGGCTCTCCGGCGACATCGGCCGCGTAGCGCAGCGCCTGGTCGATGGCCCGCTCCGACGGGCCGGTCGGCGCGGGCAGGTCGAGCGCGCGGGGCACGCCGGGGCGCCCGCGTTCGACGGTGTCGGCCAGTTCCCGGGCCGCCGCCGGGTACACGTCGGGCAGCGGGCCGAGGGAGGCCGGGCGCAGCTTGGCGGCCGAGGCGGCCTCCACGATCGGGATCACGGCGTTGAGCTGGGCGAGCAGCCTGGTGAGCCCGGGGGAGCGGCCGTGCCGGCGGGTGCGGTGGGCGAGCAGCAGGTCGTACGACCGGTTGAGCGACTGGGTGACGGCCAGCCGCCGCTCGTCGTGCGCGGGGGTGCCCGCGGCCCGGAGGAAGTCGCCGACCGTCCGGTACGTCGCGGCCACCGCCGCCCGCTCGGGGACGCCACCGCGCAGCGGCCAGGCGAACAGGGTGAGGAGGAGCACCACCAGGCCACCGAGGAGCAGCAGCAGCGGTGGCTTCCACCAGGGCGCGGGCATCGGCAGGCCGGCACCGACGACGGCGTTGAGCAGGAGCAGCAGCCCCGACACCGAGGCGACCGCGCCGATCGAGGAGATCATGCCGGAGACCAGGGCGATCAGGGTGAGTACGACGACCGCGAGCCAGCCCTCCCCGTACACCAGGGTGCCGAGGGTGACGCCCACGGCTCCGAAGAGCTGGGGGACGGCGATGTTGTAGACCCGCATCCGGTAGGCGTCGGCGGTGTCGCCGATGACGCCGGAGAGCGCGCCCATGGAGGCGAGGGCGCCGTACTCGGGCCGCCCGGTGGCGAAGCCGACGGCGAGCGGGGCGGAGAGGGCGACCGAGGCACGGGCGACGGCGGCCCAGGGGATCGGCGCGGGGTGCGGGCGCAGGCCCGCGGTGAGCCAGCTGGGGGGTGCGAGCCGGCCGGCTCGTGAGCTCCGTGCCATGGGAGAAACGTACGGCGCCGGGGCGGAGCGGGCCCGGCGCCGGGGGCGCGTCGGCGTGTGCGGGGCCGGCTTGGTCGGGGCGGTCGGGTCGGCCCGGTCAGGTCGGGCTCGGGCTCGGGGGCGGGTCGGCCGCAGTGGGGCCGGGGGACGGCCGGCGGGCCCGCGCCAGGTTGTCGCGCAGCGCGGTCAGGTGGGCGATCTCGGCGTCCAGGGCGGCCAGCCGCCGGTCGACCACCGGGCCGAAGGTCTCGGGGCCCGAGTCGCCGGCGGAGTCACAGGGGGGCGGCTCGTCGCCGGTCAGCAGCGGGAGCCGGTGGGCGCGGCTGCGCAGGTCCTCGACGGTGAGGCCGAGCGACAGCAGGGCGCGGATCGCCCGCACCAGCGCCACCTCCGTCGGCCCGTACTCGCGCTGGCCGGTCGCCGACCGCGCCGGTGGCGGCAGCAGCCCGCGCTGCTCGTAGAAGCGCAGTGCCCGGGGCGTGGTGCCCGCCGCTGCCGCCGCGTCGCCGATCCGCATCAGGCCCCCGCTCTCCCGGCCCGTCTCGTCGACGCGCCGTCCTGCCGTCGAGCCGGCGGAGCGGGCGACACGGCCCCGTCGGCGCTCCCACCGTGCCGACGTTCCTCAGACCTCGACGATCGTGGCCCCGAAGGTACGGCCTTCGATCAGCTGCGGCAATGCCAGCGGGGCTTGGTCGAGGCCCGCCACGGCCGTCCACGGGAAGGTGATCCGCCCGGCACGCAGCCAGTCGCCGAACCGCAGCCGCCACTCCGCCTCCAGGTCGGGGTGGTCCACGCCGCGGAACCCGCGCAAGGTGACGCCCCGGCTCAGCAGTCGGAAGGTGTCGACCACGGCCGGGGAGCTGCCGCCGAGCCGGTCCGGAGCCAGCTGTCCGGCCAGCGCCCCGACCAGGGCGAACCGCGCGCCGGGCCGGGCCGCGTCGACGGCGGCGGTGAGCTGCTCGCCGCCGACGGTGTCCAGCAGCACGTCGACGCCGTCCGGCGCGGCCTCGGCCAGCTGCTCGCGGATCGGCCCGGCGCCGCGGACCAGCACCGCGTCGAAGCCGAGTTCGGCCGTCAGCCGGGCCGCCTTCGCCGGCGAACCGGTGGTGCCGATCACCCGGGCGGCGCCCAGCAACCGGGCGACCTGCCCGGCCACCGTACCGACCGCGCCCGCCGCGCCGGTGACCAGGACGATGTCGCCCGCCCGGACCCCGGCCGACCGGGTCAGCCCGCCGTACGCCGCCGAGCCGGGGGAGAGGAGGGCGACCGGATCCGGCAGCGAGGCGTCCACCGGGGTGAAGTCGGCGGCGTCGCCGACCGCGTGGTCCCGCCACCCGTGCAGGTGCGTGACCAGCGCGCCGGGCCGCAGCGGGCTGTCCGCCGGGGCGGCCAGCACCTCGCCGAGCGCCGGGCCGAACAGCGCCTGGCCCGGCCGGATCGGCGGCAGCGGCAGGCCGGCCGTCTCGCCCCCGATCAGCGTGCGCAGGCCGGGGAAGACCAGGAAGGCCCGGTTGCGGACCAGGACCTGCCCCGGTCCGGGGGCGGGCAGCGCGGTCTCGACCAGGGCGAAGTGCTCCGGGGCGGGCAGCCCGCCGGGGGCGGCGGTCAGTCGGACCTCGCGGGCGGTGGTGGGGAGGGGCATCGGGGTTCTCCGTCGGTGCCGGGGGCAGCGGTCTGTTCCGCCGCGGGTGCCGGGACGCTAACCCCTGACCCGCGCGTCAGGGTCAAGCAGCCGTGGTGGAGAGGTGTCTGACGCTCGATCGGCCCGATGATCTTCTAGAGTCGCCACCGGTACGACCGTACGACCGCACGACCGTGCGGAGCGCGACACCGAGAGGCGGCACCACCATGAGTGACCAGCAGGCACCCGAGCCGTTCGAGCCCGTCGACGAGGACTGGCAGACCGTGCTGGCCGTCGTCGCCCACCCCGACGACATGGAGTACGGCGGCGCCGCCGCCGTCGCCCGTTGGACGGCCCAGGGCAAGAAGGTGGTCTATGCGATGGTCACCAGCGGCGAGGCCGGGATCGACACGATGAGCCCGGAGGACTGCGGCCCGCTGCGCGAGGCCGAGCAGATCGCCTCGGCCGCCGTGGTCGGCGTCGACACCGTCGAGTTCCTCGGCCACCCGGACGGCGTGCTGGAGTACGGGCTGCCACTGCGCCGTGACATCGCCCGGGTGGTCCGCCGCCACCGTCCGGACATCGTCATCACCAGCAACTTCCGTGAGACCTACGGCGGGATGTTCCTCAACCAGGCCGACCACATCGCGGTCGGCCGGGCCACCCTCGACGCGGTCCGGGACGCCGCCAACCGCTGGGTGTTCCGCGAGCTGTCGGCGGAGGGCTACGAGCCGTGGGGCGGGGTGCGGGCGGTCTGGGCGGTCGCCTCGCCCGAGGCCCGGCACGCGGTCGACACCACCGAGCACTTCGACAAGGGCGTCGCGTCGCTGGCCGAGCACAAGGCGTACCTGGCCGGGCTGGGGGGTGCGATGGCCGAGCCCCGGGAGTTCCTGGAGGGCTTCGCCCGGGGTGCCGGCAGCCGGCTCGGTACGCGGTTCGCCGTTCCGTTCGAGGTCTTCCCGCTGCACTGAGGGACGCTGGCCGGGTGGCCGGGTGGCCGGGTGGCCGGGTGGCCGGGGGCTCAGGGGTGCTCGCGGCGGCGCCGCCGGTGGCGCAGCAGCTGCCGGGCGGCGAGCGCCGCGCAGAGCACGCCGAGGGCGATCAGCAGCCACAGCTGGTAGCGCACCGCCGTCCGGTACACCGCGCCGATGTTGGCCCCGGCCAGGTAGCCGAAGGCGGACCAGACCCCCACCCAGAGCGCCGCGCCGAGCACGTTGAACGGCTGGAACCGCCGCCAGGGCATCTCGGTGGTGCCGGCGATGATGCCGTTGGTCTGGCGCAGCCCGTCCACGAAGCGCGCGACGGTGACGACCTTGCCGCCGTGCCGGGCGAAGAAGAGGTCGGCGCGCCGCATCCGGGCCGCGGTGAGCAGCACGTAGCGGCCCCACCGTTGGACGAAGGCGCGGCCGCCGGTGCTGCCGATCAGGTAGCCGAGGCTGTTGCCGAGGACCGCGGCCGCGAAGGCGATCGCGACCACGCCGGCGAAGCCGAGGTGCCCGGTTCCGGCGTAGACGGCGGCCAGCACCAGGATGGTCTGGCCGGGGGCGGGGACGCCGCAGTTGTCCAGCAGGACGAACAGTGCCACGGCCGGGTAGCCGTACTGGTCGAGCAGCGGTGCCAGCCCGGCGAGCGGGCCGGGCAGGGCGGGCTCGGACACGTGACTCACCACCCCGTGCCGGTCGGGCCCGGGGTGGTGGCCGGATGGGTCAGTGGAGCGCCTCGCGGCGTTCGATGTTGCAGTCGGGGCCCGGGTAGATCAGGCCCGTGTGGCCGTCCTCGAAGCGGACCATGTACGGCGGCTCGCCCTCCGCGCCGCGCACCTCGATGATCTCGCCCTTCTGGTCGACCATGCCCACCGACCTGCTGTGGATGTGGAGCTGGTCACCTACCGCTGCGTGCATGGTCTGCTCCTCGGGTAGCGCCGGCCGCGCCGCCGGCCGTCCTGCTTCCACTGTGCTGCGCCGCGGGCGGGCCCGCAACGGCTCGGTGGCGGGTCGGGGCTTGCCGGGACCGGTCGGCGGGCGCGGTCAGCGGGGGCCGAGCTGTTCGGCGAGGTAGCAGCGGACCAGCCGCTTGCACTCGGCGATCAGCGCCGGGTCGCCGTCCGGAGCGCTGCGGAAGGCGAGCTTGAGCACGGCGTCCGCGGCCTCCAGGGCCACCCGCAGGGCGAGCGTGAGCGCCGCGGGGTCGGTCGTCGCGAACAGTTCTCCGCCGAGTGCCTGCAGCCGCAGCGCGACGGCGGCGTTGTTGTCGAGATCGGTGTCGAGCAGGTGCAGGTCGTCCCGGAGCCCGGCGGGCACGGCCGCGCCGGCCAGCCCGAAGTCCACCTGACCGAAGCCGGGCACCGCCCGTTTCATCGCGACGAACTCGTCCACCGCGAGGTCGGTGAACCCGGCGGTGCCGGTCGGCGCCTCGTCGAGCAGCCGGCGGTCGAGGCGCTCCAGGTACCGGTCGAGGTTGCGCCCGGCGAGCGCGGCCAGCAGGTCCTCCTTGCCGGCGAAGAACTGGTACAGCGTGCCGATCGGCACCTGGGCGCGGTGCGCGACCTCCTTGGTGGTGAGCGCGGTGGCGCCGGCCTCGTCGAGCAGCCCCGCGCAGGCGTCCAGGAGCCGCTGGTAGCGCTCCTGGCTGCGCTGCTGCACCGGCCGTCGCCGACCGGGCCCGTTCTGCCCGGCCACCCGGTGACTCCTCGTGTCCGCGCTCATGGGGCCACTGTGCCGCATCGGGCGTTCCACGGGCGAATCACCGGTCCGAGCCCTGCCCGCCCGCCGCGGTCCGCGCGGCGGGCCCGGGTGGGGCGCGCGGGCGCGGCGGCGACGGGGCACTGCGGTGCGGCCGCGCGGGTCCGGCGGCGTGCCGCCGGCTCGGGTGTCAGTGCCCCGTCAGGGGGCGCCCCGGCGGAGTCAAGGACGTGTCAGGGGCGGCCGGCAGCCGCCCGCGCGGCCCTGGCCTCGGATGTCCCGGGCCGACGGGCCCGGAGGGATCCGGACCGGGGTGACCGCCCCGGTGTTCCCGGAGCCGGCCCGGGCCCGTCGGCCGGCCGCATCGCGCGATGCTCTACCGGAGGTGAGGTCCACGTGGCCGTTCCCGGCGCCTTCCAGCGCCCGCCGTTCCCCGTCGGTTCCCGTGCCGGCTCCCCCGGCCGCTCCCGTGTCCGGGCGGCGGCGGGGGCGGCTCTGGCGGGGGTGGTCCGTAGGCTGGTCGACAGCCCGCTCGACAGCAGCGTGCTCCGGGCCGCGGGCGGGGCGACGGGCGCCGGCGCGTCCGGCGCCGCCGGCAGGAGGAGCGGGATGCGTGCGGCCTGGCGGTCCGTGACGGGCCCGGACGGCGTCCGGCGGCTCGAAGCCCGCTGGGAGTCCGACCGGTGAGCGTGCCTGCGGCCGGGGGAGAGCGTTCCGCCATTGCGGCGACATTCCCCCGGCGCTGCGCGGTCTGATCATCTGCGCTGCATACCCTGTCGCCCTGCCGTCGCTCCGACGGTGAGGTGGCGCGAGTCCGTGGACAGGGGTGCGGCGTGGTTTCGTCGGGTTCAGCCGTTCCGGGGGCCGCGCCGTCGGGGCGGCAGCGCTTGCGCGCGTGGTTGCTGGACGGGCTGGCCGACATGGCCAAGCAGTACCCCGGACCGCACGCGCAGGCGCCCGTCGAGCACAAGGGGGCCCGCTGGTGGCGGGTGATGTGCCTGACCGGCCTGGACTACTTCTCGACGCTCGGGTACCAGCCGGGCATCGCCGCGCTGGCGGCCGGTCTGCTGTCGCCGGTGGCAACGATCGTGCTGGTGCTGGTCACCCTGTTCGGCGCGCTGCCGGTGTACCGGCGGGTGGCGCACGAGTCGCCGCACGGCGAGGGCTCGATCGCGATGCTGGAGCGGCTGCTGTCGTTCTGGAAGGGCAAGCTGTTCGTCCTGGCGCTGCTGGGGTTCGCCGCCACCGACTTCATGATCACCATCACGCTGTCGGCCGCCGACGCCACCGCGCACCTGGTGGAGAACCCGCATCTCAGCAGTGCCCTCTCCGGAAAACAGGTGTTGATCACACTGATCCTGGTCGCCCTGCTGGGCGGGGTCTTCCTCAAGGGCTTCAGCGAGGCGATCGGCCTGGCCGTCGTCCTGGTCGCGATCTACCTGACGCTGAACGTGGTGGTCGTCGCCACCGGGCTCTGGGAGGTCCTGCGGTCTCCGGACCTGGTCACCGACTGGTCGAGCGCGCTGACCGCCGAGCACGGCAACGTGGTCGCGATGATCGGCGTCGCGCTGATCACCTTCCCCAAGCTCGCGCTGGGCCTGTCCGGCTTCGAGACCGGTGTCGCGGTGATGCCGCACATCGAAGGCGATCCGGAGGACACCGAGGAGAAGCCGACCGGCCGGATCCGCGGAGCCCGCAAGCTCCTCACCACCGCGGCGCTGATCATGAGCGTCTTCCTGATCACCACCAGTTTCATCACCACGCTGCTGATCCCGAAGTCGGCGTTCGAGCCGGGCGGGGCGGCCAACGGGCGCGCCCTCGCCTATCTGGCGCACGAGTACCTGGGCAACACCTTCGGCAGCGTCTACGACCTCTCCACGATCCTCATCCTCTGGTTCGCCGGCGCGTCGGCGATGGCGGGCATGCTCAACCTGATGCCGCGCTACCTGCCCCGCTACGGGATGGCGCCGGCCTGGGCACGGGCGGTGCGGCCGATGGTCATCGTGCTCACCCTGATCGCCTTCCTGGTGACCTGGCTCTTCGACGCGAGCGTGGACGCCCAGGGCGGCGCCTACGCCACCGGTGTGCTGGTCCTGATCAGCTCCGCCGCGATCGCCGTCACCATCGCCGCGCGCAAGGCCCGGCAGCGCAACTGGACGATCGGCTTCGCGGTGATCGCCGGGGTCTTCGTCTACACCACGGCGGTCAACATCGCCGAGCGGCCGGACGGTGTGAAGATCGGCGCCTGCTTCATCGCCGGCATCGTCCTGGTGTCGCTGCTCTCCCGGCTGAAGCGGGCCTTCGAACTGCGGGTGACGGACGTCGTGTTCGACGAGGCCGCCGAGCGGTTCGTCCGCGACTACACGCACCGTCCGCTGCGGCTGATCGCCAACGAGCCGAACAGCCGGGACCTGGCGGAGTACCAGGAGAAGAAGCGCCAGATCCGCGCGGACAACGACATCCCGGCCGAGGACGACCTGGTGTTCGTGGAGGTCACCGTGCTCGACCCCTCGGAGTTCGAGACCGTGCTGACGGTCCACGGCGAGGTGATGCACGACCGCTACCGGGTGCTGTCGCTGGAGAGCTCCAGCGTGCCGAACGCCCTGGCGGCGCTGCTGATCCAGATTCGGGACCGGACGGGGCAGCAGCCGCACATCTACTTCGAGTGGACCGAGGGCAATCCGTTCGCCCAGTTCTTGCGGTTCTTCCTGTTCGGCCACGGCGAGGTCGCGCCGGTGACCCGGGAGGTGCTGCGCGAGGCGGAGCCGGACCGGAGCCGCCGCCCGCGCGTGCACGTCGGGTGAGGGGGTGCGCGCGGGGGCGGCGGGAGGCGGTGCGAGGGGGACCCGGCGCGCGCGGGACCGTACCGGTGCTGACGATCCGTCAAAGAGGCGTCAGGGAGGCGTCAGGGGCCCGTCAGGGCCGGCGGGAGCGGCTTGCCCGGGAGCGGCGGGGTGGTTGGATGGGGGCATGAACCGCTCGACGCGCCACCACGACCGCCCGCCGCATCCGCGGTCGCGAGTCGTCGCTGCCGCGGTCGCCGCCGCCGTCCGGTAGGTCCGAGCCTCCCCGCTCCGCCGGCGGCCGGCGCGTCGCGTCGTGCCCGTCCCCCTCCCCCCACCGCCTGGTCCGGGGAGGCGGACGTGCCTCTCACCGTTCCACCCTCTCCGCACCGCCGGCCCCCGGCCGCGTGTTCCGGCACGCCGTCCGGCACCCCGGCGATGCCCGCCACCCTTGGATGGGTCATGTCCGACGCTGTTCTGTCCGCCCGCACCGCCCTGGTCACCGGAGCCTCCTCCGGCATCGGCTGGGAGAGCGCCCGCCTGCTGGCCGGGCTCGGGGCCACCGTCCTGGTGCACGCCCGTACCCCCGCCGAGGCCGGTGACGCCGTCGACCGGCTGGTCGCCGCCGGTGCCAGGCGGGACCGACTCGTCGCCCTGGCGGCCGACTTCACCCGACTCTCGGAGGTCGCCGGGCTGGCCGGCGCGGTCGTGGAGCGCTACCCGGCGCTGGACCTGCTGGTCAACAACGCCGCCGTACCGGCACCCGAGCGCTGCACCCTCACCGGCGACGGCAACGAGATCTCGCTCCAGGTCAACTTCCTCGCCGCGCACCTGCTCACCAGGCTGCTGCGCGCCCCGCTCTCGGCCGCCGGGGACGCCCGGGTCATCAACGTCTCCTCGTCCCTGCACCGCACGGCCTCGATGAACTGGTCCGACCCGCACCGGGTCAAGCGGTACTCGCGGGTCGCGGCGTACGCGCAGTCGCAGCTCGCGCTGACCATGGCCACCGCCGACATGGCTCCGGCCGGCTCCGGCATCACGGCGGTGAGTCTGCATCCGGGGCTGTGCGAGACTGCGCTGCTGCCGCTGTACGGCCGGGTCGGCGGCCCGGCGGCCGAGGGCGCGGCCGCCGTGGTGCGCCTGTGCCTGCCGCAGGTGTCGCTGCTCAACGGCGAGTACTACGACGGCGGTGAGCTCGCTCCGACGGCCGCGGTCGCGCAGGAGGAGCGGTCGCAGAAGCGGCTCGTCAAGCTGGCCGACCAACTCGTCGGCCAGGCCGCCTGAGCCTGCTGTCCGAGCCCGCTGCTTGTTGTGAGCCCGCTCTCCCGAGCCGCTCGTGCGCCCCGCCAATGGTGCGTCAAGATCCTTCGGCGGGGCGTCAAGGAGGCGTTGGGGACCGGCCGGCCGGGATCCGGTCGGGCCTAGCGTCAGCGGTGAGGAAACGGTTCGCCAGCAGGTCGACGACTGGACGGCGCACCGTGCCGAATCCCAGCCCCGGCAGTTCCTCCGGGGCCGTTCGGCGGCCGGTGAGAACAGGGTAGGGGGGCGCACGGCGATGCCAACGGGTATGTCGGGCAGATCGGTTGTCGTGGGGACGGGCTCGCCGGGGGTGGCGGGCTTCGAGCCGGTCGATCCGACACCCGCGCCGCGCGCCCCCCGTCACCGGCTCTCCCGGGCGGGGGCGTCCCGAGGCCTGTTCCACCGGTCGTGGTGGAATACACCGCGCCTGGTGCGCGGTCTCACCGGACTCTGCCTGGCGGCGCTGGTGGTGGCCGGCGCCGTCGACGCCACCGTCCTGGCCGGTGCCCGGGAGGGGACCGACGCGATCGGCCGCCGCGCCGCACCCCAGGTGGTGCGCTCCGCGGACCTGTACTTCGCGCTGAACGACATGGACGCCCAGGCGGCCAATCTGCTCCTGTTCGGTGCCGATCCGGACTTCGCCAACCTGCGCGGGCAGACCCTGGACACCTACGAGCGGCGTCGCGCCCAGGCGGACAGCGACCTTCAGCGGGTGGCCGAGGCGGTGGTGGGCGATCCGGCCGGTCAACGGGCGGTGCAGACGGTGATCGGCGAGCTCGGCCGCTACGAGGGCCGGGTGGCCCGGGCCCAGCTCCTGGGGGAGCAGGCCCACGCGCCGGCCGGCCGGCCGGCGGCCGAGGCGCTCGCGGCGTACCGGGAGGCGACCGACCTGCTGCGGCAGCGACTGCTGCCCGCCGTGGACGAGGTCACGGCGGCCAACTCGGAGACCGTGCGGCGGACGTACGTGGCGCAGCGGGGCGATCTGGGTGCCGGACGGTGGTGGATCCTGGTCGCCGGCCTGCTCGCGCTCGCCGCCCTGGTCGCCCTGCAGATCGTCCTGACGAATCGTTACCGTCGTCTGCTGAACGTCCCGTTGGTCGCCGCCACGCTGCTGGTGCTCCTCGGGCTCGCGGCCGGTTCGACCCTCGCGGCCCGGGCGGAGCACCAGTTGGTCGTCGCCAAGAGCGACTCCTACGACTCGGTGATCGCGCTCGGCCGGGCCCGCGCGGTGGCGTACGACCTGAACGCGGACGAGAGCCGCTACCTGACCGATCCGGCCCGGGCGGCCGCGTACGAGCAGAGCTTCTTCGACAAGACGCAGTCCTTCGCCCGGGTCGACGGCGCCACCCTCCCGACCTACAACGCCGGACTCGCCGCCCTGGCGGACGCGCACCGGGCCGACCACGCCAGGGTTCCGTTCGGCGGGTTCCTGGGGGACGAGTCGCGCAATGTCACCTTCGCCGGCGAGCAGGACGCGGCAGAGCGGGTGCTGGCGGCGTTCCAGGCCTACCAGCGGGACGACCGCACGATCCGCGAACTCTACGGACAGGGAAGGCTGAAGGAGGCGGTGGCCTTCAACACGGGCCTCGCCGCCGGACAGTCCAACGCCGACTTCGGCATCCTCGGCACGGCGCTCGACGACGTCCAGGCGATCAACCGGAACGCGCTCGACCGTGCGGTCGCGGCCACCGACGACGATCTCGACACCTCCTCCGCCGCTCTCGGATCGGGGCTCCTGGCAGTGGCGTCGGCGCTCACGGCGCTGGGGGTCCGGCCGCGGCTGCGGGAGTTCGCGTGACGAGGGTGGTGGCGGTGGCGGTCGCGGAGAGGGCGAGGGAGCAGAAGTGACTGGTGGCGAGGAAGCGGCGACGGGGAAGGGGGGATCGGCGATGGCCGGTTCGCAGGGGGAGCATGAGGGTGCCGGTTCGCCGGAGAGCGTCGCGCCGCCGAGGTCGGTGCTGTCCGACATCGCCGACGAGCAGGCGGCGATCGCCGCCCACGGCGCTCGCGCGGGCGCCGCCGCGCTCAGTCCCCGCCGGCCGGCGGGAGGGGCACGGTGACGACCGGGCAGTGGGCGCGGTGCAGCAGGCCGTGCGGGACGGACCCGAGCCGCATACCGGTGAACCCGCCGCGCCCCCGGCGCCCCACCACGACGCCGAGCGCGTGCTCGGAGACCTTGGCGAGCTCCTCGACGGGGTGGCCGAGGAGCACACCGTGCGTGACCGTGACGGCGGGGTGCCCCGCCGGGCGGCCGGCCGTGGCCTCGTCCAGCAGTCGCCGCAGGTCCGCCACGGCCGCGTCCTCGTCGACCCGGGCGGTCAGCCGGGACCGCCGGACCCGGACGGCGCGCAGCGCGGCCCCGCGCCGCGCGGCGAAATCGAGGGCGAAGGCCACCGCCGCGGCGGACGACGGGCTGCCGTCCACGCCGACCACGACGTACGGTTCCTCCGGCGCGGTCGGCTCCGCCCCGGCGCCGGGCTCGGCTTCGAGGACGACGATCACCGGGCAGTGGGCCTGGGCACTCACCGGGACGGCCACCGAGGAGGCGCTCAGCACCTCCTCCAGCCGGTTCAGCCGGCGGGAGCCGAGCACCACGAGCTCGGCGTCGGTGGACTCCCGGCAGAGTGCCGGGGCGGCGATGTCCGCCGCGACGGCGGTGGTCACGGACAGGCCCGGGTGACGTCGGCGGGCGGCGTCGGCGGCTTCGTCCAGGGCCTGCCGGCCGCGTTCGCGCAGCTCCTCGCGGTAGCGCTCCGCCCCGAAGACGCGGGCGTCCTGGGAGGTCGGCGGGAGGGCGTGGACCAGGCGCAGTGGCCGTCCGCGGCGGTCCGCCTCGTCGGCGGCCCAGGCCACCGGCGTCGCCTCCGGGGCGAGCGCGTCCACACCGAGGACCACCGGACGGTTGCTGCCGAGGGGTGTCATGGCTTCTCCTCCCGGTCCGACCCGCTTGCGTGTCGTCCCTCCCATGGCACCACGTTCCGTGTGGACGGGCAGGACGGGCAGGGCGGGTCCTGCCCGGGCCCGCAGTCCGGGCCGTGATGACCGTGACGGGTCGTGACGGGTCGTGACGGGCGGCGGGCCGGGTGACGGCCGCGCCGGGGCTCAGACCGGCACGACGACGACCGGGCAGCCGGCGTGCTGGACGACCGCCTGGCTGGTCGAGCCCAGCCGGCCGAGCGGGCCGTGCGGCTCGCCGTGCCGCCCGACGACGACCAGCTGGTGCGACTGCGACCCGGCGACCAGCTCCCGGGCCGCGTTGGACCGCACCGCGGTCGTCGTGACGGTCACCTCCGGGTACTCCGCACGCCGGCCGGCCAGCACCTCGGCCAGGAGCCGCTCGTGCTCGTCGGCGATGTCCGCCTCCTCGTAGACCAGTGGGAGGTCGTGATCGGGCCCGGTGACCAGCGGGTAGGCCCAGGCGTGGACGGCGTGCAGGGGAAGGTCGCGCCGCCGGGCGGTGTCGAAGGCGTAGGCCAGGACCTCGTCGTCGCGACCCCGGCCCCGGACGCCCACCAGCACACCGCCACCGGTCCCGGCCTCGGCACCGGCACCGGCCTCGGCCTCGCGGGGGCGCACCACGACGACCGGGCAGGCGGCGTGAGCGGCGGTCTGCAGGCTGGTCGAGCCGAGCAGCAGGCGGGGAAAGCCTCCCGACCCCCGTGTGCCGACCACCACGAGCAGCGCGCCGTCGGCCGCCGCGGCCAGCGCCTGCCTGGGATGGTCGTTCACCAGCTCGGTGGCGACGGCGAGGCCGGGGCGCCGGACCAGGGCCCGGTCGCGCGCCGCCTCCAGCAGCCCGGCGCCGGCGTCCTTGCTGAGCCGCGTCTCCTGGCCCGCGGGAGCGTGCGCCGCCTCACCGAACCAGGCGTGCACCAGGCGCAGCGGCGCGTCCCGCAACCAGGCCTCGTCCGACGCCCACTCGACGGCCTCCAGGCTCGACTGCGAGGCGGCGACGCCCACGACGACAGGGTTACTCATGGCCGGCTCCTCCTGACTCCGGGCGGCATCGCGGGGCGGGTCGGCATCGCGGGGCGGCCAGGCGCTCGTGCCGGCCACCGCGTCCGGGCTTGGGTCCAGGTCCAGGCTATGCCCGCTGCCCGCCCGACAGCAGGGCGAGCGGTCGGGCGGACCCGGTGGTACCGGGCGTGGCCGCGCGCTCGCCGTGCGGTCGCCGTGCGTCGGCCGCACGGCGGTGGGGGTGGTGCGGGCCGCCCCGCCGGGGGTGGGGTGGCGGTGCGGCCCCGGCGGTCAGCGGGTGCCGAAGTCGGCGTTCCAGGAGGCGGCGCCCGTCCGGGCCAGACCGACCTCGGTGTAGTTGCCGAGCATGATCCCCAGGTGCTGGGGCGACCTGATCCAGCCGTCGACGGCGGCGTCGATGTCGGTGGGGCCGTAGAAGGCGATCTCACCGAACCCCCGCCAGGCGTAGCCGAGTCCCCGCGCGATGCCCGCCGAGTCGCAGAAGTGGCCCGAGACGCGGCGCTGGTTCATCTGGTCGGCGTTGCACTTGGCGGCCTGGCCGAGCGTCCGGTCGAGGCGTACCGGCGCCTTGCCGTTCTGGGCGCGCACGGCGTTGAGCCGGTCGACGAAGCGCTGCTCGACGGAGGTGCCCGTGCCGGTCCCCGTGCCCGGCCCGCTCAGGTCGAACCGCTGGGACATGCCGCCGTCGCAGTTCTCGACCGTGACCTCCCGGTCGAGGCCGTGGTAGGTCAGACAGCGGTTGTCGCGGGCGTTGTGGAGGTAGGTGCCGCCCTCGGCGGCGGACTCCAGGGTCCACTGCTGGTTGTCGCCCGCCCACCAGTGGATGAACTGGGTGGACCGGCCGTCGTTGAGGTCCATCTCCAGGACGCGCTCCGTGCCGTTGACGTTGCGGGCGAAGTCCACCCGCCCGCCCGGCTTGTTGGAGATCCAGAACGAGGTGGAGGCGTCCTGGTAGTTGCGGGCGATGATCCGGGAGGCCTCGCCGTCGGCACTGGCCAGCGCGTGCTGGTTCTGGTGGTCCCGGATCGTGATCATCTGCTCGACCACGTCCGCCGTGGCGTTCGCCGGGGTGCTGTTCGCCGCCGTGGCGCTGTTGGCCGGTGTGGTGGTGGTCGGCGCGGCGCTCGCCGGAGGGGCGAGCAGCGTGAGGCTGCTGACCGATATCGCGGAGGCGGCGAGCACCGCCCCCGCCCACCGGGCGCGGGGGCGGAGGTTTCGGGTGGAGGGGTGGGACACGGGGCTCTCCTGCTGTCGGTGGACCGCGGGCGCGACTGCGGCCGCGGACACCGACAGCACACCAGTGGGTTGTCGATGATCGATCAGCGCCGCGTTGACGCCCGCGGTCCGCCCGCCGGGGCCGTGCGGTGAGAGCCCCGCCGGTCCGGACACGCCGCCGCGCCCCGGCGACACCGGAGGCGCCGGGGCGCGGCGGGAGGGCGGGTCCCACGAGGACGCGTTCCCGTGGCGCACCACCCCGGTGGAGCCGGCGTTCCGCCCGTCCCACGGGAGGGCGCCGCCCGCGTGGTCGGAGATCCGGTACTCGATGCCGTGGGAGGGCGGCGGCTCGGCCGCGCTCGCCGTCCCGGCGCCGAAGGCCGTCTCGGACACGAAGGCCGCGGCGGACAGCACGGTGGCGGCGGCCGTACGGCGGGTGCTCGTCCGGGAGTTCTCCTCTCGGGGCGACTCCCGTGGAACCGGTCTGCGGCCCGGGCCACCCGGCGGCGCCGCACACGGTGTCGACGGCCCATCACCGCGGACGCGGACGGACCGTCGGCCGAACGGACGGCCGGGGCGGAGGGGTGGGCCGCGTCCGGTAGGCGGAGTGTGGTGTGCGCTGTTCGGCAAGTCGGCGTTTATTCGCAGGTGAGAAGGTCGTCGACGCGACCGAGGGCCCGGCCCGGGCCCATGGCGGCGGGCGCGCGGACGAACGGGGTCGGGGAGGATCATGCGTGGCACCACGCTCGGGGACCGCTATCGGTTGGACGAGTGGCTCGGTGGCGGGTCGATGGGCGATGTCTGGCTCGCCGAGGACGAGGTGCTCGGTCGCCGGGTGGCCGTCAAGGTCCTGAAACCCGCCCTGCTGGACGAGCCCGGCTTCGCCGAACGGTTCCACGAGGAGGCCCGGGTGATGGCCCGGCTGCGGCACCCGGGCATCGTCGGCGTGCACGACTTCGGCTCCGGCCGTACGGACGGCGGCCGGTCCTGGACCACGGCCTGGGGGAACACCGGCCGTCCGATCGCCTACCTGGTCATGGAGTTGATCGACGGCGAGCCGCTGAGCGAGATCCTGGACCGGCGCGGTCTGCTCGGCGCCCGGGAGACGCTGGGGATGGCGCTCCAGGTGCTGGCGGCGCTCCAGGCGGCGCACGAGGCCGGCGTCGTCCACCGGGACATCAAGCCGGCCAACCTGATGGTCCGCGAGGAGCGCGTGGTCATCGCCGACTTCGGCATCGCCCGCCCCGGCTGCGACACCCGGCTCACCGTACCCGGGATGGTGCTCGGCACCGCCGCGTACCAGGCGCCGGAGCAGGCCTCCACCGGCACCGTCGGCGCCTCGGCGGACCTGTACTCACTCGGTGTCGTCCTCTACGAGTGCCTGTCCGGGCGGCTGCCCTTCCACGGGGAGACCGCGCTGGAGGTGATCCTCAAGCACCTGACCGAGCCCGCGCCACCACTGCCGGCGGACGTCCCGGCCCCGGTCCGGGCCCTGGTCGAACGGGCGATGGCGAAGGACCCGGCCGAGCGCTGGCCGGACGCCGCCACCATGGCGGCGGCTGCCCGGGCCGCCGCCGACGGCGAACCGGTCGACGGCCCGCCGCCGGGTACTGCCGGGCGTGCGGTGGTCGTGGCGCCGGCGCGCCCGGTGGTCGTCCCCGGGGCGGCCGCGCGCCGCCCGCCGGCCCGGTGGCGGACCGCCCTCGGCGGCCGCCGCCGACGGCCCCTGATCGTGGCGGGGGCGGTCCTGCTCTGCTGTGCGATCACCGCCGGTACGGCCACGGTGCTGCGCCCGCACGGGGACCGCGCCGCCGCGGACGGCGGGCCGGCCGTCGGCGAGACGTCGGTGCCTCCGCCCGGCCTGGCCGTCCCGCTCTCCGCCCCGGGCCCCCAGAGCCCCGAGTCGGGGGTGCCGTCCTCGCCGGGAGCGTCCTCGCCGGGAGCGGCGACGACCCCCGGGGCGCCCGCACCGACCACGCCGGGAGGCGCGGGGCCGGGCGCGGGTTCGGGCACGGGGCCGGGCTCAGCGGCCGGGAGCGGGGCCGTGGGCACCCCGGAGAACCAGGGCGGTGCGGCGGGAACCCCCGCACGACCGTCGGCCGGCGGGCCACCCGCGGCGGCCTCGTCGGCGCCCGGAGCCCCGGCGCCCTCGCCGGTACCGGAGACCTCCGCGGCGCCGGTCCCGCCGGTCTACCCCACGACGGCGCCGCCCGCGAAGCCCTCGCCCTCGCCCTCCCCGGCCTACACCTACGCCTCGCCCTCCCCGCCTCCGCCCCCGCCCCCGCCGTACTACACCACTCCGCCCATCAAGCCGCCGACGCAGCCCGTCGGCCCGCTGCCGTCGCGGGCCAGGCTGAGCAACGGCGGGTCCGTCCTGTACGACCAGGGGGCCCTCGACCAGGACGGCAACCCCGTGGTCACGACCAGCGACGACGGCGGCCCCGCCGCCGTCTGGACCTTGAACCCGCACCAGGGCGGCGGGTACTTCCTGGCCAATGGCGCCACCCGGTTCACGCGGGTGCTGGACCTGGAGGAGACGTACTCCCGGGCGCAGCTGTGGCGCTCGCCGCCCTACAGCGCGAACCAGATCTGGTCGTTCGTTCCGGTGGCCGGGGGGTACATGATCGTCATCACCAAGGACTCCCTGCGCTGCCTGTCGGCCGCCGGTCCCTCGGTGCCCGCCGCGATCCGCCTCTGCGACGGCTCGTCCGAGCAGACCTGGACGGTCACCGCCGCCTGATCGCGTGAGCGGCCGCCCCTGGCCCCCGGCCCCGGCCCCGCGCCCGGGGGCCGACTGTTCGCCCAGGCGGGGGCGCCGGTCGCCAGCCCCGCCCGGGGGCCCGGCGTCGGCTCAGGCGGGGAGCCAGGAGGGCCAGCGTTGCCGGGGCGGGCCGCCGGGGTGGTCGCCGCCGAGCAGCGGCAGGAGGCGGTCGGCCTCGGGTGAGCCGATCGGGGCCAGGATGCCGTGGGCCTCGGCCCAGCAGGAGCGGGCCCGGGCCAGGTCACCGGCCGGGCCCGGGCCGCCGAAGCGGCGGTCCGCCAGGGCGTCGCCGAGGGTGGCCAGGGCGAGGCCGCGGCCCCGGTGGTCGCCGTCCCGGGTCAGCGCGTCGACCGCGCGCCCCGCCGCGTCGACCGCCTCCGCACCGGGCCCGGCCGCGCGTAGCGACTCGGCGAGCCGCAGCAGGACGCGGCCGGTCCGGCGGTGGTCGTCCGGGTCGGTCAGGGCGAGCGCGGCCCGCTGGTGGGCGACCGCCCGGTCGTGGTCGCCGCGGTCGTGGGCGATCGTCCCCAGCGAGTCGCGGGCGCGTGCCTCCAGCGCGCGGTCGGCCAGTTCATGGCTGACCAGCAATGCCTGGTCGACCACCCGGTTCGCCGCGTCGAAGCGGCCCTGCCGGGCGAACGCCCCGGCGAGGTCGATGAGTTCGGCGGCCAGCGCGCGCCGGTCACCGACCCGCTGCCAGACCGAGACGGCGGCCGAGAAGCCGGTCACCGCCTCGTCGGGGCGGCCGATCTGGACGAAACAGGCGGCCAGTGAGCCGTGCGCGAGCGCCAGCAGCGGCTGCGACAGCCCGTGCGCGGTGCACAGGTCCCGGGCCCGGAGCAGCTCGGCGAGCGCCGCGGGCGCGGAGCCGACCTCGGTCAGCAGCCGGCCGAGCACCAGCCGGGCCCGGGCCTCCGCCGTCCGGTCGCCCTGCTCCAGCGCGGCGCGCAGCAGGGCGTTGGCGGCATGACCGAGCGAGCGGGTGACCTGGCCGGAGTCGGCCAACAGGCAGCAGCCCAGCAGCAGTTCGGCGAGCCGGTCGAGGGCCCCGACGGTACCGGCGGGGCGGCCCGGGAGCTTGGCGCACTGGCTCACCAGCGCACCGACGCCCAGGTACTCACCGACGGCGAGTCCGGGCCGCGCGGCCGACGCGCCGAGCGCGGCCGAGACCCGCGCGTGGTAGTGGTCCGCCAGTCGGGCCAGCGCGTCCGCCGACTCGTCGGCTTCCGTCTCCCGGTCCTCCGCGGCATCCTCCTCGGCCCCCTCCGGGCCGATCCGTCGGCCGGCCCGCCCACCGACCTCCTGGCCGGCCCGCTGGGCGAAGGCCCGCAGCAGGTCGTGGTAGCGGTAGTGGTCGGGGTGCGCCGAGACCTCCAGCATCGAGCAGTCGACCAGGCACTCGGCGAGTTCCACGGCGGCCGGCTCCGGTAGGTCGAGCACGGCGGCGACCGCGGCCGGGGACAGCTCGGGCACCTCCGGGACGGCCAGCAGCCGGAAGGCGCGGGCCTGTTCGGAGCCCAGCTGGTCGTAGCCGAACCGGAACGAGGACTCGACGGCGAGGTCCCCGCTGCGCAGCGCGTCCAGCCGGTACCGGTCGGCGGTGAGCTTCGCCAGCAGTCGGGCGATGGTCCAGCCCGGCCGGCAGGCCAGCCGGGCGGCGAGGATCCGTACCGCCAGCGGCAGTCGGCCGCAGAGCCGGACGAGTTCGCGGGCCGCCTCCTCCTCGGCCGCCACCCGTTCGGCGCCGACCACCCGGGTGAGCAGGGTGACGGCCTCCTCGGCCGGGAGGACCGGCAGTTCGGCGAAGCGGGCGTTGGGCAGCGCGCCGAGCCTGGTCCGGCTGGTGACCAGGACGGAGCAGCCCGCGCTGCCCGGCAGCAGCGGCCGGACCTGCTCGGCGTCGCGCGCGTTGTCGAGCAGTACGAGGACCCGGCGGCCGGAGAGCAACGAGCGGTAGCGGGCCGACCGTTCGGCGAGGCCCGCCGGGATCGCCTCGCCCACGACGCCGAAGGAGCGCAGGAAGACCGCCAACGCCTCCTCGGGACGGGTCGGGCGGCCGTCCGCGCCGTGCAGATCGAGGTAGAGCTGACCGTCCGGGAACTCGGCGGCCAGGCCGTGCGCGACGTGGACGGCGAGTGCGGTCTTGCCGACCCCGCCCATGCCCGCGACGGCTGCGACGGGCACACTGCCGGGCTCCCGCAGAGCGGCCCGCAGGGCCTCGGCCTCCGCCTGCCGCCCGGTGAAATCGGCTGTGGTGGCCGGGAGTTGGGCCGGAACGAGAGTGGATGCCGGATCCGGCCCGACGGCGGGAGCGGTCGGTTCCGGGGGCGTCGGAGCGGTCGCGCGCCCGGCCGGTGCCGCCAAGGTCGCGTCCGCCGAGAGGATCCGGGCCTGCAGCTCGCGCAGACCCGGCCCGGCGCCGACACCCAGCTCGGCGCGGAGCCGGCGGTCCGCCGCCCGGTACGCCGCGAGCGCCTCGGCCTGCCGCCCGGAGCGGAAGAGCGCGAGCATCAGCAGCTCCGAGAGCCGCTCGCGCAGCGGGTGCTCCTCGACGGCGGCGCGCAGCCCGGCGACCGACTCGGCCCACCGGCCGCCGTCGACCTCGGCCTCCAGGAGGGACTCCGTGACGGCGAGCCGCCGTTCGTCCCACTCCCGGCGTTGGCGCTGTGCGTAGGGGCCGGGCAGCCCGGAGACCGGCTCGCCGCGCCACAGGGCCAGTGCCGCCCGCAGCGCGGCGGCCGCCTCCGGGTGGCGCCCGTCCGCGCGCAGCGCCCGGGCCTCGCCCAGCAGCGCCTCGCACCGCCCGGTGTCGAGACCCCCGCCGACAGCGAGCAGGTACCCGCCGCCGGCCGAGGTCAGCGCCTCGGCCCCGAGCACCCGCCGCAGCCGGTGCACGTACGTCCGGATGACCCCGGTGGCCCGGGCGGGTGGCTCGTCGCCCCACAGGTCGTCGATCAGCTGGGCCCCCGAGACGTGCCGGCCCGACCGGAACAGCAGGGCCAGCAGCAGGCTCCGCTGCTGCGGCGAACCGAGCGGGAGCTCCACGTCTCCGCGCCATCCGCGCACCGGCCCGAGCACCGCGAACCGCAGCGCCCCCGCGGTGCCGCCCGTCCCGCCCGTCCCGCCCGTCCCGCCCGTCCCGCCCTCGTCTGTCAACCGACTCCCCCTCCGCCCGACGACACGCCCCCGGTGGCATGATACCGATCGGTAATCGCCCTGTTCGGGCCGCGTTCGGGCATGGTTCGCCGACGGATCGTGCCGGCGGCGCCGGCGGGGCCCGGGCACGGTTGGGACGGAGCCGATCCGGTTCGGTGCGACCGCGTCCCACCCGCGTGCCGGTGCCCGGGTGGGTGGTGCCCGGCGGGACGGGGCATCGGGCGGGTGGTGAACTCGATGGGGCGCCGCTCCCGTTGGTACCGGTGAGGGCCCGCCGGGCGGCGCCGGGTGGGCTGTGGCCCGGGTGCCCCGGGCGGTGGCCGGTGCGGCCCGGTCCTCACCCAGTCAGGAGCAGACATGCACAAGATGAAGGCCGCCGTGGTGGCCGCCGCCGTCCTCGCCGGAATCGGGCTGAGCGCGGCCCCCGCGTCGGCGGGTGACATCGACGTCCCCTCGCAGTGCAGCAACAACCAGTTCGGCGGCACGTTCCTGTGCGGCGGCGACTACGGTGGCGGCGCGACCTACTTCACCTTCCGGGACGGCACCAGCGAGATCTTCGTGATCGGGACCGACCACGCGGTGTGGACGCGGTGGACGACCGGCAGCTCGGGCAAGCTGAGCTCCTGGACCTCCATGGGCGGCTACTTCACCGGCAAGGTCGAGATCACCCGCCAGACCGTCGGCGGCGCCTTCACCATCACCGCGCGCGGCAGCGACTACAACCAGATGTGGTCCCGCGACCGTGACCAGAACGGGAACTGGAACGGCTGGCACAAGTTCTGATCGTGGTGGGGGAGTCCCGGTGAACCGGTCGCCGACCGCTCCGGGACTCCCTCGGCCCGCTCGTCGTCCTGAGCGTCCCGGGACGGGCCCGGCCCGTCGCGGCCCGGCCCGGCCCGGCCGGGACGCGAGCGGCGGGGCGGGAAGAGCCCCACCCCGCCGCCACGTGCTGGGCTCAGCGCGCCGACAGGCGCGGGGTGCGCGAAGGCTCCGTGCGTCGGTTTCCGGTGGCCTCGAAGGCCGCGCCGAGGGTCAGCAGGGCGTTGTCGTCGTAGGCGCGGCCGGCGAAGGTCAGTCCGACGGGCATGCCGGTGTCGGTCATGGTGCCCATGGGGACGGTCACCGTGGGGATGCCGAGGTGGCGGGGCACCAGGTTGCCGTTGGCGACCCAGACGCCGTTGCGCCAGCCGAGGTCGGCGGACGCCTCGTTGACGTCCATGTCCGCCGGCCCCACGTCCGCGACGGAGGGGAACACGACGGCGTCCAGGCCCAGTTCGTCCATCCACACCTCCAGGTCGACCCGGCGGGTCTCCTCAAGGCCGCGCAGTCCCGCTTCGAGGTGCGGCAGGTCGGTGAAGGAGGCGTACGGGCGCTCGCGCACCAGGCGGGGGTAGTCGCCGATGGTGTCGTCGAAGCCGGCGTAGCGGTCCGGGAGTTCGCCCTGCTGCTTGGGCCAGATGGCGGCGCCGTCGACCTCGGCCAGGGTGGAGAGCGCCGGGTCGCCGTTGGCGCGCAGGAAGTCGTCCCACGCCCAGGCGGACAGGTCCTCGATCTCGACCGTGAGGAAGTCCTTCCCGACCAGGCCGCGGGTGAACAGCGAGGGTGCGCCGGGGCGGTCGGACTCGTAGTTCGACACGACGGGGAAGTCGACCTCGACGACCTCGGCGCCGGCGGCCTCCAGGTCGCGGCGCGCGGCCTCCCACAGGGCGATCACCGAGGCGCGGGTGTCGATCCGCCGGCCGGTCTGGCCGCCGATGCCGCCGTCGGGGTTGGTGCCGGCGTCGGGGTCGGCGTTGACGTACATCGCGGGGACGCCGACGCGCTTGCCGGCGAGCGCGGCGTGCGCCGACGCGGTGTCGGCGGGCGCGAGCGCCGGGTAGGAGGCGGGGCGGACCCGCGAGGGCGCGGGCAGCGGCACCCACGGCTGTGCGCGCCACAGGTCGCCGCGGGTCTCCGGGTCGTCGGCGACGATGACGTCGAGCAGTTCGAACAGGTCGGCCATGGTGCGGGTGTGCGGGACCACGACGTCCATGGTCGGGACGAGCGGCCAGTTGCCGCGCACCGAGATCACGCCGCGGCTGGGGGTGTAGGCGCACAGCGCGTTGTTCGATGCGGGTGCCCGGCCCGAGGACCAGGTCTCCTCGCCGAGGCCGAAGGCGCCGAACGAGGCCGCCGTCGCGGTGCCCGAGCCGTTGGAGGAGCCGGAGCCGTAGGCGCTGGTGAGCCAGTCGGCGCTGTAGGGGCTCTCCGCGCGGCCGTACACGCCGCGCTGCATGCCGCCGTTCGCCATCGGCGGCATGTTGGTGAGGCCGATGAGGACGGCCCCGCCCGCGCGCAGCCGCTCGATCGCGAAGGCGTCGCGCTGGGCGACGAGGTGCTCGAACGCGGGCGAGCCGGCCGCGGCGGTCAGGCCCTTGGCGAGGTAGCTGTCCTTCGCGGTGTAGGGGATGCCGTCCAGCGGGCCGAGCGTCTCGCCGCGCGCGCGGCGTGCGTCGGAGGCCTCCGCCTCGGCGCGGGCGTCCGGGTTCATCACGACCATCGCGTTGAGCGCGGTGGGGGTGCCGGCCCGGTCGTAGGCGTCGATGCGCGCGAGGTAGGCGTCGAGCAGCCCGACCGCCGTGGCCTCGCCCTTCTCCAGCGCCGCGCGCAGGTCGGCGATACAGGTCTCCACAACGTCGAATCCGCGCGTCATGCGGGTGTCTCCTGAGGGTTGGGGCGGACAGGCGAACGGCTGGGCGTCCCGGCCGATCGCGCACACGCGGCCGGCACGCCTTCGGTCGCGCTGACTAGATTTTCAGTCTAGACTACTGGTCTAGATTCCCAGAACCGAGGTGAGGCCGTGCCGATGCCAGAGTCCGAGCCCACGCGGCCGCGGCGCCTCCTTCCGTCCGAGAGCGCCCCCGCGGCGGGCGCCGAGCCGGGAACCGCCCCGCCGGCCGCGCCGGCCCCGGCCGACCGCAAGCGCCGGCCCAGCGGCGACGAGGCGCGCGGCCGGGCGATGCTGGCCGCCATCGACGCCATCGCCGAGAAGGGCGCCGCGGCCGTGCGGATGTCGGACATCGCCGCGCGGGCCGGGATGAGCACCGGGCACATCCTCTACCACTTCGGCAAGAAGGACCGCCTCCTGCTCGAAGTCCTCGCCTGGAGCGAGGCGGACCTCGGGGCCCGGTTCCAGCAGGCGGCGGACGAGGCGGCCACTCCCGCCGAGAAGCTGGCGCTCTTCGTCCGCTTCTACCTGCCCCGGCATCAGGGCGACGAACGCTACGCCCTGTGGACGCAGGTCCTGGCCCAGCGCCACGACGACGTCGGCCGGCGCGTGCTCACCGAGCTCTCCGAGGTCTGGGAGGAGCGCCTGGAAGCCATCCTCGTCGAGGGCAGGGCCCTGGGAGTGTTCGCCGACGTGGACCCTCCCGAGTTCGTCATCAGGGCGGTGGCCATGCTCAACGGGCTCTCCGGGGACGTGATGTTCGGACGGCCGCGCTGGCAGCACGCCTCCGCGAACGCGTTCGCGCTGGCCGCCCTCGAACGCGAACTGCGGCCGACCGCTCGGGCCTGACGGCGCGGCCCGAGGCCGTTCGGGGGGCTGCCGCGAAACCGGCCGGTCGCCGATCGCCGGTGCGATCCGGCGGGACGTCCCGGCGGGACGTCCCGGCGGTCCGCCCCGGTGGGGACGTGAGATGCCGTCAGGCCCGGTCCCCGGGTGGGGGCGGGCCTGACGGCATCGGGCGTGACCGGGTGGTCAGTGCGAGGGATCGACGTCGATGTCGACGCGTTCCTGGTAGAAGGCGATCAGCCCGGCCAGGGCCTCCATGCCGGGCAGCGGGACGGGGTAGGACCAGGCGACGGCGCCGCCCTCGCCGTCCGGGGCGAGCGCGAAGTGCACCGCGTTGCCCTTGTGCGGGCAGTAGGTGGTCTCCCAGGAGGGGACGAGCAGTTCGCGGCGCACGTCCTCGGCCGGGATGTAGTAGCGGACGGGGTGGCGGCCCTCCAGGACCACGATCGGCCGCTGGCAGTCGGCGAGCACGACGCCGCCGGCGCGCACGATGATCCGGCCGCGTCCGGGCTCCAGCAGGATGCCGCCGTTGACGTGGCGCACAGGGTTGTCGGAGGGGGCGTCGAAGGTGGCGGCGGGGAGCGGCGCTTCGGTCCGGGCGTCGTGGTCGGGTCGCCGGTCAGCCACGGGACACCGCCGGGCGCTGGGCGCTGGCCGCCGCGCTGCCGGTCGCGTCCGTGCCGCCCGCACCACCCGCGCCGCCGCCCGACGGCGGTGGGGCGGCGGCCGGGGTGCGGCCCTCGGCGATGCGCGCCCACAGCGCCACGCCCGCCCCGACCGCGCACAGCGCCGCGGCCACCAGGACGGCGTGGTCGGTCCCGGCGGCCATCGCGTAGCGCGGCCCGCGGTCGTCGGTGGCCTGGCCGGCGACGGTCAGCGTGATGGCGACGCCGAGCGCCGAACCCAGGTAGCGGGCGGTGTTGTTGGCACCCGACCCCATGGCCGCCCGGTCGGCGGGCACGCTGCTGACGGCCAGGCGGGCGAGTGCCGCGTTGAGGACACCGCTGCCGATGCCGGCGAGGACGAGGCCGGGGGCGAAGTGCGCCCAGGAGCCGTCGGGGCTCATGCCGTAGAGGGCGGCCTCGCCGATGCCGCACAGCAGCAGGGAGGCGGCGACCTGGGTGGTGGCGGACACCCGGGTCGCGAGGCGGCGGGCCTGGAGGGCGGAGACGACGGACAGGCCGGACCAGATCGCGAGCACCAGGGAGGCCACCAGGGGGGTTTCCCCGGCGGACTTCTGGAGGGCCATCGGCAGGTAGCTCATCAGGCCGACGATGGCCAGGCCGGTGAACAGGGCGCCGCCGCTGGAGGCGATGAAGCCGGGGCTGCGGAACAGCGCGAGGTCGAGCATCGGTTCGGCGATCCTGGCCTCGACGAGGACGAACAGCGCGAGCAGCAGCACACCGAGGCCGAGCAGGAGCAGGACGGGGGCGCGACCCCAGCCGTGCCGGCCCTCGGCGAGCCCGGCGATCAGGCAGGAGGCACCGGCGGCGAGGGTGGCGACGCCCAGCAGGTCGAGCTTGCGGGGCCGGTCGTTGCGGGACTCCTGCAGGCCGTACACGGTGAGCGCGATCAGCAGGGCGGACAGCGCGGAGAGCACCCAGTAGACGGAGCGCCAGCCGCCGGCGCGCTCCAGCAGCGCCGCGTAGACCGGGCCGACGGCGATGCCCAGGCCCACCGAGGCGCCCCACATCCCGAGCGCCCGCACCCGGCCGGGGCCGACCGGGTAGACGTGGCCGATCAGGCCGAGGGTGGGGGCGAGGACGGCGGCCGCGGCGCAGCCCTGGAGGACACGGCCGATCAGGAACATGGTGGGGCCGGTGGCGGCCGCGGAGACGGCGGTGGAGACCAGGAGCAGCACCGCCCCGGCGCCGAAGACCCGTTTGCGCCCGTAGTCGTCGGCGGCGCTGCCCATGGTGAGGAGCAGGGCGGCCAGGCCGACCAGGGTGCCGGTGAGCACCCAGGTCTGGGCGGAGGGGCCGAGGCCGAGGTCGGCGGCGGTGGGCGACAGGGTGGTGAGCGGGGAGGTGTAGTCGACCAGGACGAGGAGCGTGCCGAACGCGGCGATCGAGAGGGTGAGGGCGGGGCGGCGCCCCTGGGGCGGCGGGCTGGGCGTCATCGGGGTGGTCCTCGCTGCGAGGGGAGGGGGAGAGGGTCTCCGACCTAAGGTCTGTTCATTGAACTCAACTGAATCTATCACGCCGGGTTCGGTGAAGGAACCTTCGGCTAGACTGGCCCGCATGGCGCTGGGAACCGATTACGCACAGCAGGACTGCTCGCTCGCCCGGGCGCTGGAGGTGGTCGGCGAGCGCTGGAGTCTGCTGATCGTCCGCGACGCCTTCTACGGGGTCCACCGCTTCAACGACTTCCTCGCTCATCTCGACATCCCGCGCGCCGTCCTCACCAGTCGCCTGCAGGCACTGGTGGCCGCGGGCGTGCTCCGCAAGGAGCCCTACCAGAGCTCGCCGGTGCGTCACGGCTACGTCCTGACGTCGGCCGGGCGAGAGCTGTGGCAGCCGATCTACGGCCTGGCGCAGTGGGGGGAGCGCAACGCCTCCACCGGCGGGCCGCGCACGGTCTTCAGCCACGCGGCCTGCGGGACGCGGCTCGACCCGGTGGGCGCCTGCCCGTTGTGCGGCGGGGCGGTGGCACCGGAGAACATCACGATGCAGCCGGGCCCGAGCGCGCAGGGCCGGCTGCGGCAGGACCCGGTCTCGCGCGCGCTGGCCCGGCCGCACCGGCTGCTGACGCTGGTGTCGCCCGACGCGGACTGACCCGCCGGCGAGGGGCGGACGGACCGACCCGATCGACGCCGGACAGCGGGACAGCCGGACAGCCGGACGGCCCGGCCCGCCCGCCCGGCCCGGGGGCGGGGCAGGCAGGCAGGTGGGGGCGGGCAGGCGGGCCGGGTGCCGCGCGGCCCCGACCGCGGGTGCGCGGTCAGGGCCGGGGTGCGCGGTCAGCGGGGTTCGGCGACCAGCAGCTTGCTGTCCAGCGGCAGGTCGTGGACCGCCGCGAGGGTGAAGCCGGCGCGCTCCAGCAGACCGGCGTACTCGGCGCTGGTGCGCTCGAAGCCGCCGGCGATGGTGAGCATGTGGACGTCGAACCAGGCGGCCAGCGACGGGGTGCCGTCCTCGGGGATGACGCGTTCGATGATCAGCAGGGCACCGTCGGCGGGGACGGCCTCGCGGATGCGCTCCAGCACCCGGACGCACGCCTCGTCGTCGCGTCCGTGCAGGACGCGGGAGAGCAGGTAGACGTCACCGCCGGCCGGGACCTTCTCGTAGTAGTCGCCGCTCTCGTACCCGATGCGTCCGGCGTCGGGGGACCGGGCGAGGTCGGTGCGGGCGGCGTCGACGACGTGCGCGGTGTCGAACAGGACGCCGGACAGCCCGGGGTGGGCGCGCAGCACCGTGGTGAGCAGGGCGCCGTTGCCGCCGGCGATGTCGACGACGGTACCGGCGCGGGAGAAGTCGTACAGGGCGGGGACAGGTTCGAAGAAGGAGGAGCTGGCGGCCATCGCGCGGTCGAAGCGGGCGGTGAGCTCCGGAGTGCGGGAGAAGTAGGGGTACATGGCGGCGCCGTGGACGTGTTCGAAGGCGTTCTCGCCGGTGCGCACGGTGTGCAGCAACCGGCCCCAGCCGGCGTAGAACTCGTCGCCGTAGAGCAGGGCGAGGTCGCGCATCGAGCCGTGCTCCTCGGTGCGCAGGGTGCGGCCCAGCTCGGTGGTCCGGTAGCGGCCGTCGGGGTCGGTGGCCAGCACGTCGAGCTCGACGAGGAAGCGCAGCAGCCGGGTGAGGGAGGGCTGGTGGGTCCCGGTGCGGTCGGCGAGTTCGGCGGCGGTGGCGGGCTCGGCGGCCAGCAGGTCGGCCAGGCCCAGGGTGGCGGCGGTGTGGACGGCCTGGGTGGCCCAGGGGCCGATGAGCAGGTCCATCATGCGGCGGGCGGCGGTGTCGGTCATCGTGGGGACTCTCCTGCGATCGGGGGTGCGTCGGGCTTGCGTCGGGCTTGTGTCGGGGTGCGGGGGCCGAAGCCGTGTGCGGTCAGGCGAGGGCCAGGGCGCGCCGGCGCAGGTTCTCCACGCCGGTGTGCAGGCAGCCGCGGGCGATCGCGTCGCCCTGGATGAGGGTGCGGGAGCCGACGTGGGGCCGGGCGCCGATGGCGGTGACCCATTGGACGGATTCGACCGGGGGGCCGTAGGAGAAGCGACCGCGGTGGGCGGCGCCCCGGGTGTCGAGCAGGCGGAAGGACACCTCGGCGACGTCGAGGCCGCCGGTGGTGTAGGGCTCGCCGTGGGCGTCGGGGATGACGTGGGGGCGGGCCGCTCCCGAGTCGAGGATGTGGCGCAGCAGCGGGTCCGTGGCGCGGCGCACGTCGGTGAGGGCGAGGTGGGCCTCCACCAGCGCCTCGGCCTCCAGCGGCGCCTCGTCGACCAAGGGGGAGGAGACGAGGAAGCGCCCGGTGGCCTCGTCGGCCTCGACGCGCATGCTCGGACCGACCAGGTGGACGGTGCCGGCCCGCACCAGGGCGTCGAGCTCCTCGACGCGGGCGGTGGGGGGTCCGCTGGCGATGTAGTTGTTGAGGCCGCTGAACCAACGGTCGACGTGGTCGCGGTAGGAGCCGCCGCGCAGGCCCTGATGGGATATCACCTGGCGGATCTCGTCGCGCAGGTCGCGCATGATCGCGGCGGTCGCCTTGAAGGGGCTGCGGGCGGGACCCGCGGCGGACTGTTCGAGGTCCCAGCCCAGGCGGCCGGCGATCCAGTCCCGGTAGGCGGCGCGGTCGGCGAAGCGGCGCTCCAGGCTGGGCCGGTCGACCTGGTCCCAGTCCCAGTGCTGGTCGGGGTCCTCGAAGCGGTCGGTGATCAGCTGCCGCATGGCCGGGGTGTCCCAGTCCAGGTCGGCGTAGGCGGCCAGGAAGTTCTCCCGCTCGGCCTCGGGGGCGTCGGCGAGGCGGCTGCGGTAGTAGACGAAGCCGACCTCCTTGGCGATGTAGGGCCACAGGTCGGCGCGGAAGTCGAGCTCGCCCTGGCCGGCGGTGCGGCGCAGGCGCGCGATGACCTCGGCGGTCAGGAAGCGCGGCTGGTAGCGGGGGACCACCTCCAGGTGCACCTCGGCGCGGGCGAGGTAGGGCACCCCGCGTCCGGAGCCGGCGTACAACTGCGGTTCGCGGCCGGAGGGGTGGTAGTGCAACAGGCCGTCCCCGTCGCGTTCGAAGCGTCCGCCGCGGCCCTGGGTGAAGAGGGTGGCGTAGTCGTAGAAGCTGAGGCCCAGGCCGCGCAGGATCAGGGGCCGACCGGCGGGGAAGGCGTCGAGGTCGCACTCGGCGGGGCTGAGGGGTTCGCGGTAGAGCAGGCCGTGGCGGTCGGCGAACTCCTTCAGATGCTGCTGGCCCTTGGTGGGGGAGACCTCGAAGTGGCCCTGGGCGAGGATGACGGCGTCGCACTCCAGGGGCTCCTCCTCGCCGTCCAGCAGCAGGAGTTGGGTGCCGCGGTCGGTGTCGTCGACGGCGGTGGCGCGGGTGGCGTGGACGTGGACGGAGACCTGGGCGGGGGCGTTGCGGATGATCTCCTGAAGGGCCCAGCGCAGGTAGGCGCCGTTGAAGGCACGGCTGCCGTAGGACCAGGGCAGCATGCCGGTGGCCTCCTGGCGTTCGGCGTCGGTGACGTCGGTGACGCGCCCGTCGGAGACCATGCGGGCGAACTGGTACTGGGTGGGGCCGGGCAGGATCGGGCCTTCGCAGGGGACGGACTCGTCGGTGAAGACGGTGACGTCGGAGGCGACGGTGTTCATGAGCAGGGACCGGTCCTGGTCGCGTCGCCAGACGCGGCCGCCGCCGGCCGGGTACGGGTCGACGAGGTGGACCTCGACGGGGATCGCGGGCGCCACCAGCGCGGCGTTGGCGCACAGCCGCTCCAGGGCGACGACGCCGCGCGGGCCGGCGCCCACGATCCCGACGCGGAGGATGGCTTGGCTGGTGGTCACAGGGCGGGTTCCTTTCCCGGGGTGGAGGTGGCGCTGCCGGCGGTGGTGCTTCCGGGGGTCGTGCTTCCCGGGGTGGTGGTGCTCCCGGGGGCGCTGGTGCTTCCCGGGGTGGTGGTGTCCTGGGGGAGTTCGCCGAACAGCAGGGGGAAGTAGTCGATGTCGCGGCGCAGGGCCTGGAAGAGGTCCGCGCCGGGCAGGCCGGTGGTGCCGGTCGTTCCGGTAGTGCCGGTCGTTCCGGTGGTGCCGCCGCCGGAGCGGGTGGGGCCGTCGAGCAGGCGGCGGTTGCGTGCGACGCTGGCGCCGGAGAGCGGCAGGCGGCCGGGGGAGTGGTAGCGCACGGCGCCGTCGCCGTCGCGCCGGGGGATGACCTCGGAGCGGGCGTGCCGGCTGGCGCTGAAGGGGATGTCGAGGCGGCCGGCCGCGAAGGCGGTGACGATCGCGGTGTCCAACCGCGGGGCGGCGAGGACGGGTTCGACGATCTCGGCGGTCTCGCGCAGGATCCACTCCAGTTCCTCGGCGACGGCGTCCTCGTCGACGGCGATGAAGTCGAGCAAGGGGGAGCGGGCGACGGCGGCCAGGCGCAGTCCGGCGGCGTTGGCGGCGGCGTCGGGGATGCCGTGGGCCTCCTGGTGGGTCTTGGTGATGAGCTTGGAGGCGCCGCCCAGGCGGGCGGTGAGGGCGCCGTAGAAGATGAGGTCGTCGGCGTGGTGGCGCCGGCGGGGGAAGACGCCCATGAACTCGTGCAGCACGGCGTGGACCTCGGTGCCGGCGGGCAGGTAGCGGGCGGCCAGGACGGGGACGGCGCGCAGGGCGGCGATGTCCTGGGCGAGGTGCCCGCTCTGCGGGTAGGAGACGCTGATGCAGCGCACGCCGGCGGCGGCCGCGGCGACGGCCTCCAGCACGCTGACGGCCAGGCTGATGGACGGCGGGACGAGGACGGCGGTGAGGGTACCGAACAGCTCCCGGTCCATGACCACGCCCAGGCCCGCGAGTTCACCGCAGAGGTGGTCCACCTCGGACCAGGCCGCCAGCGAGTCGGCGAGCGGCACGTCCTTGGAGTACGGCAGGTTGTAGGAGATGCCGCCGCCCTCGAAGGAGGTGATGCCGCAGGCCACGGCGGTGGCGAAGAGTTCGCGCGGATCGGGGGAGCCGTGCCGGATCTCCAGTGGGACGGCGACCAGTTCGTTCAGTTCCCGTCCGCGCTGCCAGCCGTGGGTGACCAGCGGGTAGCCGTTGAGGGTGCGGTGGTCGGTGCGCAGGGCTCGGGCGGCGTGCTCGAAGCGGCGCAGCCGGGTGTGCGAGTCGATGGTGAGGGTGAGCAGGTCGGGGCGGCCCTCGGTCTCCAACTCCTTGAGCAGCAGGGCCATCTCGCGGTGCCCGCCGACCCCGCAGCGCGGCTGCAGGGCGGTGCGTCCGCTCTCCCGGGCGCGGGCCAGCACCTCGGCGGCGGTGGGCTTGCCGAGTTGGGTGATGTAGGCCGCCGACTCCTTGAGCGTGGGCGGGGCGGGGGCGGTGGGCACGGGGGTCACCGGGCGGCGGCGGCCGGGACGCAGTCGGGCGCGGCGGGGACGTGCAGGGCGTCGAGGGTGGGGACCAGGTCGGCGGCGCTGGCGAGCACACGGTCGACGCCCAGGTCGTAGAGGCGGGTGACGGAGGCCTCGTCCTTGACGCTGCCGACCGAGAGGTTGCCGCCGACCAGGACCGGGCAGTGGATGCGCCCGGACCGCTTGGCGTCGGCGAGGTCGTACAGGTCCTCGTGGATCTGCCCGTTGAGGCTGCCGATCAGGACGGCCTCGGCCTGCGGGTGGCGCTCGCACGCGTCGGCGAACTCGGCGACCGGTGTGCAGGTGCCGAGGTTGACGACGGTGAAGCCGTCGGCGCGCAGCGCGTGGGCGATCAGGTGGTTGGCGACTGCGTGGCTGTCGCTGGCCGCGACGCCGAGGATCACCAGCCGGCCGTCCCGTTCGGGTGCGCCGGCGGGCGGGGTGGGTGCGGCCAGGGGTGTGGACGCGGGCGTCGATGTGGACGTGGGCGTGGGCATGGGAAACCGCCTATCCGTGGAGTACGGGCGGGTACGGGGTGTGGTGGTACGGGGTGGCACAGGAGTCCGGCTGACGGTCCGTCGGGTGGGGACGGTGGCCGGCCCCGTCGAAGGGGGTCGGTCGGTCGTCCGGGCGAACGGTCAGTCGTCGAAGGCGGCGAACAGCTCGCGCTTGCTGACCGAGCGGATGCGGGCGACGTCGAACTCCTCGGGGTCGGCCGCCGAGAGCGAGTCGAAGACCCGGTTGATCGCGGCGACCAGGCCCCACTCGGCCGTGTAGGAGGGCCAGTTGCGGTGGCCGTCCACGAGGTCCTGCTGACGGGCGAAGATGTAGTCGTGCCACTGCCGGCTGGCGGGGTAGCGGTGGTGGAAGTCGTGCACGACGGTGTCGCCGGTCAGCACCAGGTAGCGGGTCGGGAAGTGCACCAGCGCCATGCGGGCACTCCAGCGCAGCCAGCGCAGCGGGGCGGTGGCGGCGGGCAGGCCCGGGGCCGGTGCCGCCTCGCCGATGAAGATCGCGTTGGTCAGGCTCCCGAAGTACTCGCGGCCGCGGCGCACCGTGGTGCCGGGTGCGGGGAAGGTGTGCTTGACGCACAGCCGCAGGGTGTTGCTGATCTGGTAGAGCACGCCGATCGGTACGAACCAGACCACCAGGACGGCCGGCCAGGCCCCCAGCAGCACGGCCGCCACCCCGCCGCCGCCGTACAGCGCGAGGGCGATGGCCTTCTCGGCGGCGGCGCTGTCGTGCCAGAAGGAACGCACCCGGGAGATCGCGAAGGCCAGGTGGAAGCGGGGGGAGAGGGTCTTGAGCAGCACCCGTCGCCACATCCGGCGCCGCGTCATGCCCGGGTGCAGGTCGAGGCTGATCAGGAAGGCCTGGACCGTGGGGTCGCGCAACGTCATGTGGTGGACGGCATGGTGGTCGGCGACATGCTCGCGGCTGTAGCGCTCGAAGTTCTGGATCACCAGGAGGGCCGAGATCGCGTGGCCGACGGCGGTGTCCAGCCGGCGGCGCCCGAACATGTTCCGGTGCGAGCACTGGTGGTAGACCATCATCCGCAGGTTCCGCTGGCCGTGCAGGGTCATCGCCCAGCCGGGCAGCAGCAGGAACAGGAACCAGGAGCCCAGGACGAAGCCGATGGTGGACACGGCCGCGCCGGCCAGGACGGACAGCGAGGCGGTGGCCAGGTGGAAGCCGGGTGACAGGGCGACGGGACGCTGACCGGCCAGCGGGCGCCCGGTCAGGAAGGTGAGCGGTAGCTGGAGCGGGCCGGGCAGGCGCCGCATGCTCTCCCGGACCGGGTCGGCGGCCGTCTCGTCGTCGGGCGGGTGCGGTGCGCCGGCCGGGCCGGTTGCGGCGGCCGGGTTCGTGGTGGCGGCCGGGTTCGTCGTGGTGGTGGTCGGGCCGGCTGTGGTGGTGGTCGGGTTCGTTGTGGCGGTGGTGGTGTGCGGTGCGGCGTCGCGTACGGCGGCGGAAGCGTCCGAAGCGGTGTCGTGCGTCGTCGGAGAGTGCGACGCGGTGTTGCCAGGTCTCATGGCGGGCGTGCCTTCCTGCTGGGCGGCAGCACGACGCGTCGCCCGCCCCGGCGCCGCGGTGTAAGCGGGCAGGGCGGAGCGGAGCGGGGCGAGGGTCGTGACACCGCTGTTCGAACAGCACACAGGTCTGGACAACGGGATGGCGCGAGGGAATGCCCGGACCACGGCCGCTCAGGCCGGATGGTCCGGGAAGAACAAGGGGCGGCCCGAGGGTGGACGTCCCGGGCGGCGAGCGGCGGGCGGCGCGGCGCCATAGTGGCGCAACCTTGTCATGTCGCCTGCGGTCAGTGCGGCTTCACGCTAACCACGCCTATCGGATCAAGTCAAGCGGCAGCCGAGTGGCGAGTGACATCCCGTCAGCTCTGGTCAGTACGAACGCGAATGGGTTACGCTCCCCAGAACTGGTGAACGAACCTGACTGGCAGTCAGGAAGTGACTCTGCCGGCGACCGAGGGAACGCGGCAGGGTCCATCCGGATGCCTGGAGGTACGCGAGGGGGTCCCGTCGAGGGGTTCCCGTGGGGGAAGGGAGTCACAGTTGCAGCGCACGCGACAGCCCTGTGGTCAGGCCGGCTTCAGGGCCGAGGCCGACGTCTTCCGCGCGCCGGTCACCAGATCCAGATACCCCGCGTCCTTCGCTTTCGCCGCCCCATTCGCCTCCGCTTCCGTCCCCGTACCCGTCTCCGCCTTGGTCCCCGCATCCGCTTCCGTCGCTCGCGGGGCTGTCCGGCCCCGCGCCGTCGCGTCCAGCGCCGGCAGACAGCGGCCGTACGACATCTGCGCACGCCGGCGGTCATGAAGAGTCGGCAGGTTCCTGCTCCGCGCCTCGTCGGCGTAGGACGGCGCGCGGTCGTGATCCCCTTCCACCCCGGCCCAGCACGGCCAAGCCCGCAGGAACGGTCGGAACGCCTCCCGACCGGTGCCGCCCACCGGGTACGGCGCCCGCTGCGCCTCGGTGATCGGCGCGCCGACCTCCTCGGTGGGCCAGCCGTGTCGGCGCGGCGCGTCCGTGGCCGACCGGTGCGCCGACATCGTCGGCCCGGGACTCAACTGATCGGCACGAGAGCACAGTTCCCGCACCCGTCCGGAGAACGGATGCCGCGTGCCGTCCTGCGTCCCGACCCGCTCCGGCGCCGTCGACCCCCGCACCTGCTCGGCCGCGGATGCCCGCTGTGGCACCCGCATGGCCTCCTGCCGGTTCCCGACTCCCGCCGGCAGCTGCCTGACCGTGCGCTCCATCGCCCAAGGTGCCGCCGGCGGCACGGCCCGCGCGGCGCCGGTGTCCGCCCGGTCGGCGTCGTGCTCGGCCGGTTCGCTCGGCACCTGCGCGCACGCGGTGCCGTCGTCCTCCGTTCGGTGCGTCGTCCTACCCGTCGTCCCGTACGCCTTGGGGAGCCGCCACGGCAGGTCCCGGCTCCCGCCGGCGGGCGCGTCGTGGGGGGCCTCGGCCGCCGGTGTGATCGCCGGTGGCTCGTGGCCGTCGCGCCGGGGGGCCGTGGCCGCCTGGGCCGACGGCGCGTCCGGTTCCGGTCCGCGCGCGTGCGGGGCGGTGCTGCCGGTCGGCGGCGAGGCGGCCTCGGGCTGTCCGGGTGCCGGTGGCGCGGTCGGTGGCCCGGCCGGGTCGGCGGCGAGGTGCTGGAGCGTTCGGGGCAAGGGGAGGCGGTGGTCCGTCTCCGGACCTGAGACGCGGCCGGTCGACACCGGGCCGACGGCCGGTTCCGTCCGCCGGGCGCCGCGTACCGGGCGGAGCCGCCTCAGTCGGCGGCTCGACGCCGGTTGCTCCACTGCCGTCACCTCTTCACCTCCGTCACCGCTCCCGTCACTGCTCACCGTTGCCGTTACTGCTTGCCGGCACCGTCACTGCTCACCGCTGCCGTTACTGGTCACCGTCACCGCTCCTGGTCACCGCCACTGCTCCGTCGCCGCGCGCTTCCCGTGAGGAGGAACCCACGATTCCGGCACCGTCAGACGTATGGGTCACTCGCGTTCCGGCTCCGTTCGCCGAAGGGGCTCGGGCTTGCGCGGCGCGGCCCCGCGGGCGTCCGCGGGGACAGCCGGCGGTCGGCGGTCGGGCTTCGGTGACCTGGAAGGATCCCGGGTCGGGCGAAGGCCCGCCGTGACCCCGCGGGAGGGTCCGGTGCTACCGGTGGCCGCCCCCGTGCGTCCGTCGTTGTGACAAAGCTATGACAGGTTTTGTCAACTGGCAATGACCGGACCGCAGTCGGCGTCTCCGGAGGGTCTGCCGGAGCCGGTCGCGTCCTCCGCGAGGACGAGGGCGAGCAGGCCGGGGAACTGTGCGTCGAACTCGGCCCGGCGCAGCCGGTTGTACCGCCGGGCGCCGGTGTCGCGCTGCTCGACCAGGCCGCTCTGGCGCAACGCCGTGAAGTGGTGACTGCGAGTGGCCTTGCTGACGCCCAGCTCGAAGGTGCCGCAGGCGCGGCTCCAGTCCGCACTGCCGGCCAGCTCGCGCACGATCGCGCGTCGCACCGGATCGGCGAGCACCTGCAGCACCTCGTGCAGCGTCACCTCCGCCGGGTCCGTGTGCTCCAGGCCACGAGCACGCCGGGAGCGGCTGTCACCCGTCGGAGTCAAGGCACTTGACGAACTGTCACGGATGCGACTTTCATTCATGGTGATCGACCTCCATCGAACACTATAGACCGCGAAGGCCCTTCGCGGACCTGGGTCGACGACTTCCATCTGAACGGGGGCTGCCTGATGAGTGAAGCCATCGAGACCCCCGGGCGCGCCCGGTCCCCACGTCGCGGCGCAGGCGCCCCCTTTTCCGGTGTCGGCGGGACGGCCGGCACCTCCGGGCCCGGCGCGGGCGCCCTCGGTTCGGTCTGCCTCGGCTTCTTCATGGTCCTGCTCGACGGAAGCGCGCTCAACGTCGCCCTGCCCGACCTCAGCGCCGAATTCGGCGGCTCGCTGGCCACGTTGGAGTGGACGGTCAACGCCTACACCGTCGCGATGGCCGCCTGCCTGCTCGGCGGCGGCGCCCTCGCCGACAAGCTCGGTGCCCGTCGCCTCTTCCAGGCCAGCCTGCTGCTCTTCGTCGCCGCCTCCGCGGCCTGCGCGGCCGGGCCCGGCATCGGGGCCCTGATCGCCGCCCGCGTCGTCCAGGGCGTGGCCGCCGGCGGTCTGCTGCCGGCCTCGCTGGCCGTCATCGCCCACATGTACCCCGACAGCGCGGCCCGTGCCCGGGCCTTCACTGTCTGGGGCGGCGTCAGCTCGCTGGCCCTGGTGGCCGGACCGGTGGCGGGCGGTGCGCTGACCGCCGGCGTCGGCTGGCGGGCGATCTTCCTGGTCAACGTCCCCATCGGACTGGCCGCCGCCGTGGTCTGCCGGCGCAAGGTGGCCCCCTCGCCGGTGCGCGCCGTCCGACTGGACGTGCTCGGCCAGCTCGCCACCGCGGCCCTGGTCGGGTCCGGCATCGGCACCCTGGTCCAGGCCGGGGCCCTGGGCTGGAGCGCGCCACTGACCCTGGTGCTCGCCGCCACCACGCTCGCCGCCGCCGTCGCCTTCGTCGCCGCCGAACGATTCGCCACCCACCCCGTCCTGCCCCTGGACACCTTCCGTCGCCCCGGTTTCACCCCTGCCCTCACCGTCGGCGCGCTCTACCAGTTCGGCGCCTACGGCGCTCAGTTCGCGATCTCCCTTCACCTGCAGCGGCACTGGGGGCGTGACGCGCTCGGCGCCGGCCTCGCCTTCGTCCCCTTCGCGCTCTGCTGGAGCCTGGCCTCCTTCGTCCTGGCCCGCGCCGTCCAGCGCACCGGGGTGCGGGCCCTGGTGATCACCGGCGCCGCCACGGCCGCCGCCGGCGCCCTCGCCCTCCTGCCGCTGGCCGCCACCCCCGACTGGTGGCTGTTCACCGCCGGCAGCTGCCTGCTCGGACTCGGCGCCGGCCTGATGGGCCCCTCCCTGCCCACCCTGGCGCTGCGCTCCCTGCCCCCCGACCGGTCCGGCCTCGCCTCCGGCTCCCTCAACGCCTTCCGCCAGATCGGCGGAGCGGTCGCGATCGCCCTGTTCGGCCCGGTCCTGGCCGGGAGCGGCGCCGGTGGCCTGCGGGTCTGCCTGGCACTCGTCGCGGCCGGCTTCCTGGCCGTCACCTGGGCGGTGCACCGCAGCGTGCGCTGACCTCAAGCCGGCTTCCGGCGGCTCGCGCCTCCCGCCCCTCCCTTCCTCTCGTCCCTCCCACCCCTCCCTTCCGACCTTCCGACCTTCCGAGGAGAACGAACACCCATGCGCGCAGTGGTGGTCCACCAGCCCGGCGGCCCCGAGGCCCTCACCTCCGTTGAACTCCCCGACCCGGTCCCGGGCCCCGGCGAAGTCCTGGTCCGCACCGGCGTCATCGGCGTCAACTTCAAGGACGTCTACGAACGCGAAGGGCGCACTGGCGCCACCGCCCCCTTCGTCCCCGGCTGCGAGGGCGCCGGCACCGTCGTCGCCACCGGTCCCGGCGTCACCTCCCCCGCCGTCGGCGACCGCGTCGCCTGGTGGGCGGCCCCCGCGAGCTACGCCGAACTCGTCGTCGTGCGGGCGGGCGCCACCGTGCCGGTGCCCGACGACATCCCCGACACCGACGCCGCGGCCGTCCTCCTCCAGGGCCTCACCGCCCACTACCTCACGACCACCACCTGGCCCACCCGCAAGGGGGCCACCGCCCTGGTCCACTCCGCCGCCGGCGGCCTGGGCGCCCACCTGACGCGCCTGCTCGCCGCCGCCGGCGTCCGGGTGATCGGTACGGTCTCCAGCCCGGCCAAGGCCGCCGCCGCCACCGCGGCCGGCGCCGAGGAGGTGATCGTCCGCGCCGACGAGGACTTCGCCGCCCGGGCGCGCGAACTGACCGGCGGCCACGGTGTGGACGTCGTCTTCGACGGCATCGGCCGCGACACCTTCGAGGCTGGTCTGACCTGCCTGGCCCGCCGCGCCACCTTCGTCCTGGCCGGCGCCGCCTCCGGCCCCGCCCCCGCCCTCGACCCCCAGTCCCTCGCCGGCCACGGCTCCGTCTACCTGACCCGCCCCACCCTGGTCGACCACGCCACCGACCCCGCCGAACTGCGTGCCCGCGCGGCGGAGGTCTTCGACTGGCTCCGCCAGGGCCTCCTCACCCTCACCATCGCCGCCCGGTACCCCCTTGCCGACGCGGCCGACGCCCACACCGCCCTCCAGTCGGGCACCACCACCGGCAAGCTCCTCCTGCTCCCGTCCCTCTGACCGCGGTACGGGCACCTCGGCCCCCGGGCTCCGGGCGGCGCGGACTCCCTGAGGAGTAGCTGCGCCACAGCCGGACTCGGCCGGTGGCGGTGGTCGTCCACGCCGGGTACTCGGCGCCGCCGTCCCGCGAGCCGATCGCGGGACGGCGGCTTTGCTCCCGCGCCATGAGCGCTCCTCATGTCTGTGGGCCTCTGGCCATCGCCCCCGCGAGGACGGAGCAGGCCGGGCCGGGGTGTTCCGACCTCCCGGTGGGCTTCCGCCGGGGTGCTTGCCACCGCTGCCCACCGGAGCGGGGCTGTCGCACTCGTGGCCGATGGACTCACGCCCGGTAGATCGTCTCGTTGCCGTCCTGGTCGTACAGCTCGACGGTGTACGACAGTCCGAGAGCGGTGAATGCGGAGAGGAGATCGTCAATCCGCTCGGGAACGACGACACCCCCGAACCTCACGGGTTTCTCGGAGAACAGCTCCAGCTCGGCACAGGTGTGCTGGACCTCGAACTCGGTCCAGCTGGACCTGCGGACTCGCCAGCCGGCCGCAAAGAAGGACTGTGCGATGTCCAGGGCACTCACCGCTGACGGGAGGAAGCCGTAGACATTGTTGCCAAGGTCCAGGTCGTACCCGTTCTGGTCGAACCGTGGGCCTTCGGTGCCGTCGGAGGTGAACTGCATGGTGGTCAGTATGGGTGTCGGGCAGCGGCAGCGGGACTGTGGGCTCGTCAGGCAAGTGAGCCAGCCCCACTCTCCGTAGCGTTGCGCCGATTCCGGGACGGTGGTGGAGCCGCCGGATTGCGGACACGGGCCTCGTCGTCCCGCTGCCGGCAGACCAGTGGGGCCAGTTCGGCCTCGGCGGGAGGGCCGCCGGGTCGGCCGGGCACCGGAGGCGTGGCGAGTGTGGCCTTGAATGACCTGGCGTGCACGCCTGTTGACATTGTCGAGCGCCGAGTCGGTCTGGCGGTCGAGATGGAGTGTGGGCGGGGAGGCCGCAGACCGAAGTCCGTGGTTGCCCCTGGCGGTCCGGCATCGCGTCAGTAACATGAGCAGTCCTCATATCTCTGTTCGGGAGGCTGCCATGCCGAACCGTTTCGACCTCCCGGCGGGCTTTCGCTGGGGTGTTTCCACCGCCGCCTACCAGATCGAGGGTGCCGTCACCGAGGGCGGCCGCGGCCCGTCCGTCTGGGACGTCTTCGCCGCCCGGCCGGGCGCCGTCCGGGACGGTCACACCGGCGCGGTGGCCTGCGACCACTACCACCGGTATCCCGAGGACATCGAGCTGATGCGCGGCCTCGGGCTGGACGGCTACCGCTTCTCCCTCGCCTGGACCCGCGTGCAGCCCACCGGCGCGGGCCCCGTGAACCCCGCCGGGCTCGCCTTCTACGACCGTCTGGTCGACGCGCTCCTCGAAGCCGGCATCACCCCGCTGCCCACCCTCTTCCACTGGGACCTCCCGCAGGCCCTCGAAGACCGCGGCGGCTGGCTCGACCGCGACACCGCCAACCGCTTCGCCGACTACACCGCCATCGTCGCCGACCGCCTGGGCGACCGCGTCCCCGCCTGGATCACCCTCAACGAGCCGTTCGTGCACATGGTCTACGGCTACGCCCTCGGCATCCACGCCCCCGGCCACGCCCTGATGCTCGACGCCCTGCCCGCCGCCCACCACCAACTCCTCGCCCACGGCCTGGCGGCCGCCGCACTGCGCGAGCGCGGCCTGGAGGTGATGATCGCCAACAACCTCACGCCGGTGCGGGCCGCCTCGTCCTCTGACGCCGACGTGGCCGCCGCCCAGGCCTACGACGCCCTCCACAACCGTCTGTTCACCGACCCCCTGCTCCTCGGCCGCTATCCCGACCTGTCGGCCTTCGGTGTCGCGGACGACCTCGGCGGCAGCGTCCGGGACGGCGACCTCAAGCTGATCGGCGCCACCCCGCTCGACGGCCTCGGTGTCAACTACTACAACCCCACCCGCATCGCCGCCCCCACCGACCCCGGCCTCCCCTTCAGCGAGGCCCCGATCGAAGGCGTCCCGCGCACCGCCTTCGACTGGCCCGTCGTCCCGGACGGCCTGCGCGGACTCCTCGTCGGCCTGCGCGACCGCTACGGCGCCGCCCTCCCGCCCGTCACCATCACCGAGAACGGCTGCTCCACCGCCGAGGACCTCGATGACACCTTCCGCGTCGACTACCTGGCCGGCCACCTCGACGCCCTCGCCACCGCCGTCGCCCAAGGCGTCGACGTTCGCGGTTACTTCACCTGGTCACTCCTGGACAACTTCGAGTGGGCCGAGGGCTACCACCAGCGCTTCGGCCTCGTCCACGTCGACTTCGGGACGCAGCGGCGCACGCCCAGGGCGTCGTACGCCTGGTACCGGGATCTGATCGCCGCCCACCGGGCGAGGTTCGCGGGGTGAGCGCGCCGGGCGACCGCGCCGGTCGTCGTTCCGTCCTTCGTCGGTGATCACCGTGTGTGGGTGCCCGCCGCGGTCGTCGTGGCCGGCGAGGCCGCCTGGACGCTGGTGCCGCTCGCCGCCTTCCGCCGTGGCCGGCGGACCGCAGGTGTCGTGGGACGCCTGCGGTCCGCCGGTGTCATCAGCCGACCACCGCCGGGGAGCGGGGCGCCTCGGGGGCGGGCTTCGGCTGGTAGTACTCGGTGTGTCCTTCGACGTGGAGGTGGGGCAGACGGCGGTCCAGCCAGCCGGGCAGCCACCAGTTGCCGCGGCCGAGCAGGTGCATCACGGCCGGTACGAGCAGCAGTCGGACCAGCGTGGCGTCGATCAGGATGGCCGAGCCCATGCCGACGCCGATGACCTTGATCGGCAGGTCGGGCGACGGGACGAAGGCAGCGAACACGGCGACCATGATGGCCGCCGCCGCAGTGATCACCCGCGCGGTGCCCGCCAGCCCGCGGACGATTGACTCCGCGTTGTCGTTGGTGCGCAGCCAGGCCTCGCGCATCCGACTCACCAGGAAGACCTCGTAGTCCATCGAGAGGCCGAACAGGACGGCGAAGGTCAGCACCGGGACGAAGGCCGGCAGCGGGGTGGGGCTGTCGATGCCGATCAGTCGGCCGGCGGTGCCGCCTTCGAGGACGAGGGCGACCACGCCGTACGCGGCGCCGACGGAGAGCAGGTTCATCACCGCGGCCTTGAGGGCGACGGCGAGGCTGCGGAAGGACACCAGGAGCAGGAGCATCGACACCGTGACCACGCCGCCGACGAGCAGCGGGATGCGGCGGGCGATGTTGTCGGTGCTGTCGATCGCGGCGGCCGTCGCCCCGCCGACGTGCACCCGGACGCCGGGGCCGACCGCACCCGGGATGACGTGATCACGGAGGTCGCGGACCAGGGTCTTGGTGGCGTCGGACTGCGGACCGCTGTCCGGGACGACGGTGAGCAGCAGCGAGCGGCCGTCGGAGCCGGGCACCGGAGGGGTCACCGCCGTGACGCCGGGCACCGCCTTCAGCGCGGTGGACAGCGAGGCCGTCGCGTCGGCGGGGGTGCCCGGCGCCAACTCGGCGACCAGGACCAGTGGTCCGTTGCTGCCCGGCCCGAAGCCGGCGGCCACCGCGTCGTACGCCAGCCGGTTCGAGCGCCCGGCGGGGTCGTTGCCCGCGTCGGGGAAGCCGAAGCGCACGCCCAGGAACGGCGTCGCGAGCGCCAGCAGGACGACGACCCCGGTGACGGCACCGAGGACGCGGTGACGCTCGACGAGCCTGCTCCAGCGCAGCCAGCCGGCGCCCACCGGGCTCTCGCCCCGGGGGGTGCGGCGCCGGGGCAGGGGCAGCCGGAGGCGCTCGATGTGTCGGCCGAGGTAGCCGAGCAGGGCCGGGAAGAGCGTGGCGGACGCGGCGATCACGACGAGGACGGAGAGGATCGCCGACACCGCGGCGCCGCGCATGAACGACAGGCCCATCGCGAACAGCCCGAGCATGCTGACCACCACGGTCATTCCGGCGACCACGACCGCGCGGCCCGCGGTGTCCAGCGCGGCGACCGTGGCGGCTTCGGGTTCGAGCCCCTCGGCGCGCCACTCGCGGAACCGGGTGACCAGCAGCAGCGCGTAGTCGATGCCGATGCCGATGCCCAGCATCGCGGCGAGCGAGGTCGACCAGTCCGGGACCGGCATGATCGCGGCGAGGACCGGCAGCAGGGCGCTGCTGACCGCGAGTCCGCCGAGCGCGGTGAGCATCGGCAGGCCGGCGGCCACGACCGAGCCGAAGGTGATCACCAGGATCAGGGCGGCGGCCGCGATGCCGATGCCCTCCGAGCCGATCGCGCCCTGCTCGGCCTGCTGGACCGTCATGCCGCCGAGGTGGACGCGCAGGCCGCCGTCGACGGGGCGGGCGAGGTCGAGCAACCGATGGGTGTCCGCCTTCGGCATGTCGGGGGCGACGGCGACGTCCAGGTGGATCTGCCCGAGGGCGGTGCGGCCGTCGGCCGACACCTTGCCGCGCGGGCCGTACGGGTCGTCGATGCCGCTGACGTGCGGCACCTCGGCCATCCGGGCGAGCAGGTCCTTGACCCGGTCGCGGGTAGCGGTGTCGGTCACGGTGCTGTCAGAGGTCAGCACCAGGTTGATCGATTCACCGCCCAGCCCGGGGAAGTCCCGGGTCAGCTGCTGCTGGGCCTGCTTGGAGTCCGAGCCGGGCGCGGTGTAGTCGGCGCTGTACTTGGCGCCCAGGCCGGCCGAGAGGCCGAGGGCCGCGCCGGCGGCGAGCAGCCAGAGCAGCACCGTGCGGCCCCGGTTCCGGAAGCTCCACCCGGCTATTCGGCCCAGTGGGCCGGGCCGGTGCGGCCCGTTCCCCCCGGCGGCTGTCCGCCGGTCCTCGCGCAGTCCCTGGGACATGTGGGACATGTGGTCCTCCGTGCGTTGTCAGGGGCTCCACCCCAGGCAAAGCGTTACGCTTCATAACGCGCCTTATGAAGCGTAACGTTTCCCTCGACGGGTACGGATTGTCAACGCGGTGACTGGCGCGGCGGGCGGATGGAGATGCGATGACGGGTGGGTCGACCGAGGAGAGCGGGGGGCGGAGCCGCCGCGAGCGGCTGCGCGCCGACACCGTGGAGGAGATCAAGCGCGCGGCCCTGGGCCTGATCGTCGAGCGTGGCGCCGCGAACCTCCGCTTCGCCGACATCGCCCGCACCATGGGGATGACCCCGCCCGCGCTCTACCGCTACTTCGCCGACCGGGACGAGCTGCTCACCGCCCTGGTCGCCGACTCGTACGACAGTCTGTCGGACGCGTTGACGGCGACCCGCGAGACCGTGCCGCCGGACGACCTGGACGGCCGCTTCGTGGCCACCTGCACGGCCTACCGCGCCTGGGCGCAGCGGAATCCGGAGGGCTTCGCCCTCATCTTCGGCTCCCCCGTACCCGGCTACGCGGCCCCACCGGACGGACCGACCGTGGTGGCCGGCCGGCGGGCGATGGAGCACATGGTCGAACTCGTCGCCGACACGGCCGAACGCGGCTTGTTCGGCAGCCCGCTGGTGCCGGACGGGGCGGAAGCCCTGATGCTGGCCTGGGCCACCGTGCACGGCTTCGTCACCCTGGAGGTGCACGGCCACTTCCACACGCTCGACCAGCACGCGCGGGACCGCCTCTTCGCGGTCCAGGCGGGCGTCGCCGCACGCACCGCGGGCCTGTCGCCGGCTGTGGACGGGCGGTGATCGATGCCCGCGCGGCCAGCGCGCGGTCGGAGGAGCCGCGCGCCTGACCGGACGCCAGGGCGTCCCGCCCCCGAGCGTGTCGGGAGCGGGACGCGGTGCGGGCGCAGGGCCCACGGGGGTGACGGGCCCACGGGGGTGAGGGGCCCACGGGGGTGAGGGCCGTGTCACCTCGCACCCGGTGGCTCAGTACCAGAGGTCGGGGCTGAGCTGGTAGTCGTAGCCGCTGCCGGGCTGCCAGTAGAAGCGGGCCTCGGCCTTGTAGTCGTGGCCCGGGGTCGGGTTGGTGAGGGTGTAGGTGTAGGAGTACTGGCCGGAGCGGCAGGGGAACGAGGTGGAGAGTGCCCGGCTGCCGGTGGTGTAGTCCCAGATGATGATCTGCCGCCCGGCCGAGTGGTGGATCCGGGCGATCAGGCCGCCGGTCGCGGCATGGAAGGCGGGCACGCCGAAGGAACGGAACCGGGCCAGGGCGCCTTCCGCCCGCTCCAGGGCCCGCGCGAGGTCGCCGCAGAGATGGAGGATCCGGGCCAGGTAGTAGCTCCCGACGGACGAGGAGATGGAGGCCTCACCGCCGGTCAGCTCGGCACACCGCTCACCGGCCTCGCGGGCCCGGTCGAGCAGCGTCGCGGCCGGGCCCAGGCCGAGCACGGGCGTGTCCGGGAGGGCGAGCTGCCGGAGGGCGCCGGCCCGTTCGTTGTCGAGCCGGGCGTAGGAGAGCGCCAGGACGGGCTCGACCGACGTGTGGTGGTGGGTGAGTTCGGCGAGGCGGGTCCGCTCGTCGGCCAGGGCGGAGGCCAGGCCGGCCAGGGACTGCGCGGGGTCGGCCGCGAGCCTGGAGCCGGCCACCCGTACGGCCAGCGGCAGCAGGCCGCAGGCCGTGACGATCGCGGTGGCGGCCTCGGGCTCGGCCTCCGTCCGTGCGCGGCCGGCGACGGTGGCGAGCAGGTCCAGCGCCTCGGCCGGCTCCATCGCGTCGAGGTGGAGGTGGTGGGCGCCCGGGAGGCCGGTCGGCCAGACCCTACTGGTGACCAGGACCGCGCAGGTCCGAGCTCCGGGCAGCAGGAGGGGCGATCTGCTCGGCGGAGGCCGCGTTGTCGAACAGCACCAGCAGGCGGCGGCCGGCCACGGTGGTGCGGTAGCGCGCGGCGCGCTCGGCCGGGTCCGCCGGGATCTCCCGCTCGGCGACGCCGAGCGAGGCCAGCAGCAGGCCGAGGGCCTCGGCCGGGTCGAGCGGGTCGGCCTGGGCGCCACACAGGTCCAGGTGCAGTCGGCCGTCGGGGAACCGCTCGCGCAGGGCGTGGGCGACGCGCAGGGCCAGACCGGTCTTTCCGGAACCACCGATCCCGTTGACCGCCGCGATGACCACGGCGCCCGGGTCGGGCCGGGTGAGCACGGCGGTCAGCTCTGCGGCAGCGCTCCGCCGGCCGGTGAAGTCGACCAGCGGAGTCGGAAGTCGTTCCGGTACGGGCGCGCCGCACCGTACGCGGCGGCGGTGCCGGACGGCGGCTACCGGGCGGGAGGCAGGGTGCTCGACGGCGCTGTGCCGCCGTTCGTCACGGAGGCGCCGGCGGACCCCGTGACCCGGTCGGACGGCGCATCGGAAGCGGATCGGAAGAGCTCCGGTTGTGGCCGCGGAAGCAGGGGGGCTGGTCGGATCGACCCGAGGGGCGGTGACCGGTGGGTCCGCGGACCCGGGGCCGGGGCACGGTGGTCGGGCCGGGTGGCCGGATGCGCCGGGTCCCACGCCCGAGTCCGTCGGCGACCGCACAGGAGGTCCGCGTTGAACGACAAGATTCCGGAGCCGCCGGTCCCGCCCGACAGCCGGGTCCGTGTTCCGGGCGGCGCCCGGCCCGTGCACCAGCCACCGTCGCTGCTGCCCCCGCCCGGCAGCGTCCGGACCGGGGTGTTCGCCGTCGTGGGGGGTTCGCTGGCGGTGCTGGTGCTGCTGCTCGGACTGGGCGGCGGCATCGACTTCGGGTCGGACGACGAGGGTGGCATCGACGAGAGCCTCTTCACCGGTTCCCGGGGCGGGGGATGGAACGAGCCACCGCCGGCGGTGACGCCCTCGTGGACGGCTTCCACGCCCACCTGGACACCCTCGCGCTCCGCCACCTACACGCCGTCGTCCGGCCGGACGCCGGTGGCGTCGGCCTCGCCGTCCTCGTCCTGGTTCGGCCCGTCGCCGTCCGGCTCCGCGACGGCGACGACGGCCGGTACGGCGACCGGGAGCGCGGCAACGACCGCGGCGACGACGGCGACGACGGCGACGACGGCTGCGACGGCGACGACGGCTGCGACGGCGACGACGGCTGCGACGGCGACGACGGCCGGAGTCGCCCAGCCCGACGTGGTGCTGCACGACTACTACACGGCGGTCAACACCGGTGCGTTCCGCACGGCCTGGCAACTCGGCGGGCGCAACCTCGCCGGCGACTACGACACCTTCGTCGCCGGCTTCTCCGGAACCACCTCCACCACGGTGTCCGTGCTCTCGGTCGAGGGTGCCGCGGTCACCGCGACGTTGGAGGCCCGGCAGACGGACGGCACGGTCCGGCGTTTCCGCGGCGTCTACACCGTCCTCGACGGCGCCATCACCAAGGCCACCGTCACCCGCACGGCATGACGGTGGCTCGGCACGGGCGCGAAGGCGCCGTTTCCGGCCGCACCGTCCGGGACGCCTTCCGTGACACCGGGCGCGGCAGTACTACCGGACCCACTCCACGACAGGAGCTCTGAACCACGGATGACCATCCACGGCGCCTCCCTCACCGCGCCGCCCGGCCCGGACGGGCACACCGATCCCCCGGGAGTGGACCCCCGCAGCCGGGCCACCCGGTTGCTCGCGGCGGGCACCTACCTGTCCCCGGAGTACCGCGGCGCGGTCATCCGGGAGCTGCTGACCAACCGGGCCCGGGCGGTCGCCCCCTCGTTCGGCTACGACGCCGTCCCGGTGCTGGCGCACGCCCTCGCGGCCCGCGCGCTGCAGCGCAAGGCCTGGGTCTACCTCGGTGTCGGGGGCGTCCTCCTGCTGGTCCTCTCCGGCACCGGCGTGATCGGGACCGGCTCCCTGCTGCTGCTCGCCCTCTGGCTGTGGTGGTCGGCCGACTACCTGCGGCGGGTGGCCACCCTGCAGACCCTGATCACCCGGCTCAAGGAGAGCGGGCCGGGCGGGGGCTTCGACGGTGGTCGGCCGTCGGCCGACCTCCTGCACGACGAGTTCGTCGAGAAGATCGACCGCGAGCAGTCGGCCCGGGACGGTGTCGCCTACTTCGGCGGATACCGCCCGTTCGTCGGGGCCGGCGCCCGGCTGAGCCGGTGGTCGAACGCGCAGTTGCTGCTCGGGGCCCCGGAGGACGGGAACGACGCGGCGGACCTGGTCGCCCGGATCCTCGGCCGGACGGATCCGCTTTCGGTCGAGGCGCCCACCGGACCGGTCGTCACCGGACGCCGCCCCGTCGTGCCGTTCGATGTCGCGGAGCTGGCGGCGTTCGTCCAGCAGCACATCACCGCCGAACTGCGTGACCAGGCGCGGGAGTCCGAGCGGATCGCGACCCTCACCGTGGAGCGCCGCAGCTACGCCCGGGCGGTCACCGTGCACGACCGGTCCGCCGGGGAGGGCTGGAGCCCGCTGCCGGTGATCGGCGAGGACCGGGACGAGCACTGGGCGGAGGGCTACGGTGCGTCCCGTGAGTATCTGTGCGCCCGGATCGGTTCCTGGGAGGAGGAGCTGGTCACCTCGGTGTTCGTGGGATTCGACATCCGCGGCAACACGCTGCACACCGAGTTCCACAGCCATGTGCTCACCCCGGTGATCTCCGAGTTCCACCTGGTCGACCGGCTGCCGGAGCGGTTGGACGGACCGCTGCTGTCGCGGGCGGCTCGGGACTCCCTGCGGCACGTGCTGAGCCGGTCCTGGAGGATCCTGCTGCCCCTCGGTCCGCTGCTGTCGGGGCTCGCGCGGCTCCGCCGGCACTACCGGGAGGGGCGGCGCTTCGAGGTCGAGATCGTCGCGGTCGCCGACCACAGCGAGTTCCGCCTCGGCCGGTACGCCACGCTCGCGGTGAACCGCGGCGCGCGCACCAGCGTCCGCGAGCTGGCCTGCAGCGACTCCTACCACCACTACTTCCAGGAGTCGGACGCCGACAAGTACACCCGGATCGTGGAGCGTCGGCTCCTGCACCTCGTCGAGCGCTTCCTGCGGGAGCACCAGGTCGACCTGGCGGACCACCGGCGCAACCAGAGCACCGTGCTGGCCGGCAACCACTTCGGCACCGGCGACATCGATCTCTCGCGCGACAAGCAGGTCAACACGTGACCTCCCGGGCGGCGTCGACACGGGACAGGCCCGAGGCCACGGCCACCGATCCGACCACCGAGGACCAAGGACACCCGACCCCATGACAGACCAGGAAGCGGGGCGTGGCGAAGCCGTGTACGGCAACCACTTCGGCAAGGGCGACATCGACCTCTCCACCGGCAAGACCGTCAACCACGGCGGTCCTGGGCAGGCCGCCGAACGGATGGCGGACGCGCGGGCGTCGGCCGCGCCGGAGCGGAGCCGCAACGTGTTCGTGGTCCACGGCCGCGACGAGCAGGTCCGGCGCGAGATGTTCGGGCTGCTGCGCAGGCTGGGACTGAACCCCCTGGAGTGGGAGCACCTGGTCGGGGCGACCGGCCTCCCCTCCCCGTTCATCGGCGAGGTGGTGGCCCACGCGCCCAGGGTGGCCGGGGCCGCGCTCGTCCTGCTCACCCCGGACGACGTCGCCGTGCTCCACGACGACCTGAAGGGGTCCGCCGAGCCGCCGCACGAGCTGGCTCCCACCGGCCAGCCGCGCCAGAACGTGCTGATCGAACTGGGCATGGTGCTGATGGCCTTTCCGGAACGGACGGTGATCGTCGAGTTCGGGGACATCCGGCCGGCCTCGGACCTGGCGGGCCGCAACGTGATCCGGTTCACGGCGGACGGGAACCCCGCCTTCGCGCTGCGCAAGGTCGCGCAGCGGCTGCAGGTGGCCGGCTGCCCGGTGGACGACCGGGGCCATGACTGGCTGGACACCGAGCCGTTCCAGGGCCTCGGTTCCTACCACCGCAGGGGCTGACCGGGGCACCGGACGGATCGGACCGGCCCGGCCGCGGTGCGCCCCCCCCCGCCGGGCGGGGGGGGGGGTAGGGGGGCGCGGCGCGAAGCGCGGGGGGGGCGCGCGCCGGGGCGTCGGCGGCGCCCGG